>CBFGOD010000046.1:0-15364 GCA_965650295.1 uncultured Shinella sp.
GCACGCTCTTCCGTTAGGCCCCAGACGAGCAGCAGAGGAACGAGCAGCGCCACGGAGATGACGCCGATCATGATGAACTTGACGCCGGGCGAGCGCAGGAAGGCCGTCAGGTTGCCGCGCGGCTCGGGATAGGGAAAAGGTCGGGATGGTGTCGCGGGGACGGGATCGTCCGATATGCTTGCAGTCATTGATAGTCCCTCCAGTCTTTGGTTCGCCATTTTAAGGCGAGTTCAAGCTAGGGGGAGATTTCGACCGATTATGCGCGGAATTGGGATCGAGCAGCGGCGAATTCGCGGCATTGTGGCGTCTTTCCACCCGCCGCGACGAAAGAGCCCGGCGTGGACGCCGGGCTCGCTCTGTTCAGGCTGTTATTCCACGACCTGCACGATGGTGCGGGTCTGCGGATTGACGATCACCCGCTGGTCGTTGACGACCGAATAGGCATAGTCTGCATGGCCGTCGATCGTGTGGATTTCCACCGTATCGGGAACAACGGTTCCCACCACGACATCACCATCATAGGCGACGGACGGGACCTGCTGCTCCAGCACATAGGTACGGACTTCTCCCGGCACGACGACGGTCGACTGGGTGGTCACCGGATCCTGGATGATGACGGTATCCTGGGCAAAAGCCGAGCCGCTCAGGGCCAGAAGGGCCACGGCTGCGGCCGAAACGAGTGTCTTACGCATAGTCGTTCTCCTCTGATTGACGCGGGGAGAACGGGCCTGGCGGCCTAGGGTTCCGAAGGCGAGAGCCGCAACACGGCCCTCGCCTCCCGAAATTTTAGTCCTTCTTGGACGGAACGACGCGCAGAGCGAGTTCCCGAAGCTGCGTCGGCGTTGCCGGCGATGGGGCGTTCATCAGGAGATCCTGCGCCTGCTGGTTCATCGGGAACAGCGAAATTTCGCGCAGGTTCTTCGCACCGACGAGCAGCATCACCACGCGGTCGATACCGAAGGCGCAGCCGCCGTGCGGGGGCGCGCCGTACTGGAACGCGCGGTAGAGACCGCCGAAGCGCTCTTCCACGTCCTGCTGGCTGAGGCCCACCTTCTCGAAGGCCTTGACCATCAGCTCCGGCGACTGGTTACGGATCGAACCCGAGGCGATTTCGAAACCGTTGCAGACCGCGTCATACTGGTAGGCCTTGAGCTCCAGCGGATCCTTGCTGTCGAAGGCCTCCAGGCCGCCCTGCGGCATGGAGAACGGGTTGTGCGCGAAGTCGATCTTCTTTTCTTCCTCGTTGTATTCGTAGAACGGGAAGTCGACGATCCAGCACATTTCGAAGCGGTCGCGATCGACGAGGTTCAGTTCCTCGCCGGCGCGGGTGCGGGCTTCACCGGCAAACTTGTAGAACTTGGCCGGGTCGCCGGCGACGAAGAAGCAGGCATCGCCGTCTTCCAGGCCGAGTTGCTGGCGAACGGCTTCCGTGCGCTCTTCGCCGATGTTCTTGGCGAGCGGGCCTGCGCCCTCGAGCTTGTCGCCTTCCTTGCGCCAGAAGATGTAGCCGAGGCCGGGCTGGCCGGTGGACTGCGCCCAGGCGTTCATGCGATCGCAGAAGGCGCGCGAGCCGCCGGTCTTGGCCGGGATCGCCCAGACCTGAACCTTCGGGTTCGACGCGATCATGTTCGCGAAGACCTTGAAGCCGGAGCCGGCGAAATGGTCGGTCACGGCCTGCATGACGATCGGGTTGCGCAGGTCCGGCTTGTCGGAACCGTACTTGCGGATGGCTTCGTCATAGGGAATGCGCGGCCACTGTTTGGTGACCGGCTTGCCTTCGGCGAACTCTTCGAAGACATCAGTCATCATCGGCTCCATCGTCTCCCAGACGTCTTCCTGGGTGACGAAGCTCATCTCGACGTCGAGCTGGTAGAATTCGCCCGGCAGGCGGTCGGCGCGCGGGTCTTCGTCGCGGAAGCACGGCGCGATCTGGAAGTAACGGTCGAAACCGGCGACCATCAAGAGCTGCTTGTACTGCTGCGGGGCCTGCGGCAGCGCGAAGAACTTGCCTTCATGGATGCGCGACGGCACGAGGAAGTCGCGCGCGCCTTCCGGCGAGGAGGCCGTCAGGATCGGGGTGGTGTATTCGGCAAAACCGGCCTCGCCCATGCCCTTGCGCATGGAGGAGATGATCTGCGTGCGGCGCACGATGTTCTTGTGCAGCGTCTCGCGGCGCAGGTCGATGAAGCGGTACTTCAGGCGCACGTCTTCCGGATATTCCGGCTCGCCGAAGACCGGCAGCGGCAGCTCCTTGGCGGCGGAGAGCACTTCGATCTCCTGCGCGTAAAGCTCGATCTCGCCGGTCGGCATGCCCTTGTTGACGGTGTCTTCCGTGCGCGCCTTGACGAGGCCGTCGATGCGGATGACCCATTCGCCGCGCACGCTCTCGGCCTTCTTGAAGGCCGGGCTGTCCGGATCGGCGACGACCTGGGTGATGCCGTAATGGTCGCGCAGGTCGATGAAGAGCACGCCGCCATGGTCGCGGACGCGGTGAACCCAGCCCGAAAGACGAACGGTCTGGCCGACATCGGCCTTGCGGAGGGCGGCGCAGGTGTGGCTGCGGTAACGGTGCATCGTTGTATCCTGAAATGCGTGAGGGACACGCGGGAAGAATCCGGCGCGTTTACCCAGGAAAAATCGGGCGGAAAAGCGCATGATGAGGCCCGTTTGTCAAGGCTTGGCGGGTTTTGAAGACGGCGAGCCGCCGATCTTGCCCCCGCGCCTCCCGCGATTGCCGGCCGGGGATCACGCAAGACGCGCGGGATGCAGTTTATAATCGGGGTTCTTGCGGAGAAGTCCCAGCAGGATGCGGGTTTGTTCCGCGAAAACGCCGGCGAGTTCCTCGTCGATGCCCAGAATGCAGGGCGGGATCACGGCGAAACCGGCATGTCCGTCGCGCGGCACGCCCCCGCCGTCGTTTTCCACCAGCACGCCGCAGCAGCCGTTTCGCCGGCAGGCCCGGCGGCGGCAGGCCGTCAGTTTGCCGAGGATCGTCGCGGTCTGCCGCATCGCCGCTTCGGCAAGCCTGTCTTCGGTGGTTCGGTCGTGAATGGGCGGTGCCGCGTCCATGGCTCTCTCCTTTCGCCTGCACGGAAAACCACGCAATGCACTCGGCATCCGTGGCATGGCGCATTTCAATCCCGGCGGGCCGGGTTCGGACGGGGCGCCGCAAGGTGCCTCGATTGAATTCAAATATATGACGCCTTCCGGCGCCCCGTTCGGTGTCTTGTCGCGGCAACTGCGGTTTCTCTACGCGAACCGGCGCCTTTTCCAGGGCCACTGCACACCGGCCTAAGCCGGGCAATGCGAAAGGTCCGACGCAAGCGGCATTTGCGCCGCCGCATCCGGCCATCGCCGGTCATGTCCTCTGTGCCGCACAGGCACGCCACGGGGTATCACGACAGGTGAGCCCGTGAGGGAAACCATTTTCTGCCGCGCCCCGAAACCCGGCGTGCGTAACCGCCGAAACCCCAGGGCACCGATCCCGCCTCGCCGGCAACGCGCTCCGGTGCATCCGCGGCGGGACGGGAAGATTGTAGGCATGGGTTTTAAGGAGGGGGAAAACGGAGGGCGAAAATTATCGCCGTGCCTTAAGTATTCGCTCGCAAACCTGCATTTATAGGCATCACCTCCCGTTCAAAATCCCCGCAGGTATGCCTTATGACCAACCCGCCGAGCCCTTCCACACTTCATTGCCCGGAGTGCAAAAACGCCATCAATGAAGGAGCCAAGCGCTGCGGAAGCTGCGGCACGGAATTGAACAAGACAGCAAGATATCTCCTGCGCATCTCCCAGCTCGTCGCGGCCGCTCTCGTCATCGTTCCGCTCTGGGAGATCGCCGTGAGTACGACAGACCTGCTCAAGACGACCTCTTCCTTCAAGATCGTTACCACGTGCTGGCAGGACGGTGTTATCGTGTCCTTCACGAACGCCGAAAAGGACAGGGTTCTCGAATGGAGCGACGTGCGCCTGGTGTCGATAAACGAAATCAAGGTCGATGAGCCCATGACCTTTCAAGCCGGGGAAACGTTCCACATTCCCCCGCTTTCGACCGCCAAGCTGACCTTTTATCGGCAGGAGGACGGTGCTCGAACGGCCAGCCGATCCTGCGTCGGCGGTTGCGCGATGAAAGTCTCGCTCACGGCACGCGAGCTCGATGGCAGCAGGCCCACCACAGCTTTTGCCACATGCCCCTGGACGCCGACAAAGCAGCCTCTGGGCTGACATCACAAACGATGATGCCACGGCGCGCGCGGTCCCAAAACTTTCCCAATTCCCTCTCCCATTCGCCGAAACCTCCGCCATAGTGGCCACATGTCCACGATTCGCCCCCTGATTCCCCTTCTCGTCACCGCCGGCATTCTCATTGGGGGCAATGGCCTTCAGGGGACGTTCATTGCGCTTCGTGCGTCGCAGGAGGGGTTTTCGACGTCGACGATCGGGTTCGTCGGGGCGGGCTACAGCATCGGGTTTGCGATCGGCTGCATCTATGTGACGCGCGTGCTGCGGGCGATCGGGCATATCAGGACGTTTTCGGCCATGGCCGCCATCGCCTCGGCTTCGGCGATTGCCATGGTGCTCTTGATCGATCCGCTGATGTGGTTCGTCATGCGCATCGTCGCCGGCATCTGTTTTGCGAGCCTCTTCGCCACCGTCGAAAGCTGGCTCAACGCCTCCGTGACCAATGCCAACCGGGCGCGCACGCTCTCGGTCTATCGCCTCGTCGATCTTGGCTCGGTCACGGCCGCGCAATACCTCATTCCCGGCATCGGCATCGGCGGTTTCGAGCTTTTCGCCATCGTCGCAATGGCGCTGTCCCTGTCGCTCGTGCCGATCTCGCTGGCAGACCGTTCCAGCCCGACCGTGCCGGAAGCCATCCGCTTCGACGTTAAGAAGCTCTGGAACTGTAGCGCGCAAAATCGAATGGCGCGGCGCGCAAGATCATTTGGCAGTAATTTTCATGCCACCGCTTGACCGTTAGAACCGTTCCGCCCTATCTCCGACAGGCGGCGATACCATCAACTGACAGGGGGCACTTAGGATGCCACGTGGACTACATACCCGACCCCCTGCCGCCCAGTCTCGGGCTTGAAGCCGAAGACAATTACCAAATCCTCGTGTTCGACCGTAAAGGCGGAAACTTCTTAGGCGTCGCGCTTCGAACGTCGATGGGTGGGATCGTCCACGCCGCCTTTCGGGAGGCGGTCGAGAGGTTCCCTGGGCGATACCTGATTGAAGCTAACGGGCGCTGGCAGATACGGGCGGTCACCGCCCCCACCGGTAAACCGGATCAATTTGGCTGGATCGATGCCGGCGACACATGTCTGGCCGACCTCCCTCAATGGTATGGCCTCGTGGGGCGTTGTGAGTGCGGCTATATCGCATTGTTAGATCGATATGATCCGCGCATCTTAAAATGGAAGCTCTATCCTTTGTCCTCGACCGCCGAGAAGGTGCCTTGCCCGGAGTGCAAGCGTAAGCGAATGACCAGGGGCAAGGTTGAGATTGGTCTGCGCAAGCTTCCTCGTTGATTGGCCTCGGGCCAGCGCCCGAGGCCATGCTCCAACTTACAGTTCCCGGCTCTCGGTGATGATGACCTCACGAACCGCCTTCTGGCCCCCAGAGCCGATCGAATAGCTGCAATCAACCTCCTGAATTTCGAAGTCTCGGAAGGTCTCAAACACGCCTGGAGCTGCATTCAAAGAGAGAATGAAGGTGCCTCGAATGCCCTTCAAAGCCGCAGCCATTGCCGCGAAGTCTTCTCGGCCGAAGACATTCTTGCCGTAATCACCCTCCGAGCCCCAGTACGGGGGGTCGAGGTAGAACAGCATGCCGGGTCTGTCGTAGCGTTCGATGAATGTGTGCCATGGCAGGCACTCGATCACGACGCCAGCCAGGCGCTCGTGTATGTCTTCGAGAAGCGGCGCCAGCTTGAGGAGATTGAAGCGAGCGCCACTCGTCTTGTCGACACCGAAGTTTCGCCCCGAAACCTTGCCACCAAAAGCAAGGCGCTGGAGATACAAGAAGCGCGCGGCGCGCTCCAGATCCGTAAGCGTGGTGGCATCCACCCTGATCAAGCGTTCATACTCGCGCCTGCTCGTGATCTGGAAACGCAAGGTCTCCATGAACTGCGGATAGTGCCGCTGCAGAATACGGAAGAGATTGGCGACGTCTCCGCTGATGTCGTTGATTGCCTCCATGCGGGGCTGCATAGTCCGTCGAAGAAATATCCCGCCCATCCCTACGAACGGCTCGGCATAGCCATCGTGCTCGACTGCATTGATCTTGCGGATAATAACCTTGGAAAGCACGCGCTTGCCGCCGATGTAGGGAGCGGCTGGGGACACCGGAGAAACCGGTTGTAGATTCACCATTTCAAATAGCCCACGACTCAGTCACAGAGAGCCCGCCCTGCAGGGTACGGGTGCGACGGTTGTGCATTGCTGCTGTCGGACGGGTCAGGTCGCCAAACTTAGGCCCGTCGTTGAGGCGTTTGTGCGCCTCGGCCGCCCGGTCTTCACCGGACGGCAGTCGCGAATTACACGCTGAGTTCCGTGAAGGCCAATTGCTCGATCTGCTTGCCGAGCTGCGCGTAGATGGCTGTTTCGACTGCGCCGGGGCCGATCGCGCCCTTGAAGAGCAATAGGCCCGCAATGTCGCAATGTCCGACATAAGAGCCCGGCACGCCGCTTTCCAGTCGGCAGCCGATGGCGAATCTCTGCCGGCCTGCTGCCTTGCCTCCCACGATCGGGGTTGCGACAGGCTCGTTCGTTGCGCTGTCGCCGCTTATGTTCTTGAGACGAATGCCGGTATCCGCGCCCCACATGCGATAGACACGCCATTTGTTGATGGAACTGGTGGGAACGTTGAGATCGGCGGGCACCAGAACCGGAGTGGTAGGGTTCTGATAAGTGATGCCGCGTAGGGCCGTCATCGACTGGAAGATGAGCGAGCTGCCGCGATTGGCCGTGTTGCCGAACCACCCGCCGATCTGCGCGCGCTCGTTCGTGGTTGCTCCCATCGTTGGATAGGTGGAGCGCGCGATGGCGTACATCGTCCATTCCAGCGGCTCGGAGATGCGAGTGAGGATCGCATCGCCGGGACCGAAACGGGCATAATCGTCGAAGACCTGGGGGGCACCAATGACGAGCCGGTCCTCGGGTGCGTTGCGTGCGCCGATGATGCGGTTTCGGGAAAACATGCGCCGCGCCATGACATCGTCGGCATCACCACGGTTGAACAGCCAAGCGCCCATCGGCTCGACGCCGGCAGCGGCCATCTTCATCTCGGCGAAGCGGCTTTTGCGGATGTCCCGGCCGCCGGCAACAAAGCGCTGAAGGGTATTTGTCATTCTTGCAAGTCCTCAGAGTACGGGGATGGGCTGGGCGGTGACCTGATAGCGGGCCATCGGGTTGCCGAGATCGGGTTTGCCGACGAGGCCGGGAATGTCTTCCAGGAAGCGGCCGAGTTCGTTGGTTACGGGATTGTCGCGATAGCCGCCGGAATAGACGGTCTGATCGGCGCTGAAGGGCAGCATCACGGGATGCTCGATGCTGAAGCTGTCGCGGAAATTGGTGCCACCCATATGGTTCGGCACAAGACGCTTGCCCGATTTCATCGTCGTGAACGTGTCGATCTTCTCGACGCATTCGCCTTCGATGAGGAAGTTGTAGCCGGGCACAACCCGCACCCACAGGACCTCGTTCTCGATGCCATCGGCATTTTCGAAGGTGATGCCCTTGTCGGCAAACATCTGCATCACGCAGCCGACCGGCATGGGCGTTTCGCGCAGCGGTGGGAACTTGTTGGGCACGCCCATCAGGAAGCGCGTCCCGTTTTCCCTGAAATAAACCTCATAGGGAAACGGAAGCCAGTAGTGTTCCCGGCGGACAAGGAGATAGAGCAGTCCGACGGCATATCGAATTGCCATCAGGGCGTTGCCGGCAAGGGTTGGATGCCCGTCCCCGTAGTTCGGGTGACCGCTTCCCTGGGTGACATCTACGAAGCTCGGGACTTCATACTTGCTGCCGACGAGAAACTGATAGCGGTTCGCGCTGCCAGGAGCCTTGTCGAGCATCATGTCCACCTGCTGACGCGCGCAGACCATGTTGGCGCTGCCATAGGATTTTCCGCCGACCTGAAGGTTGAGCATGGGGGCATAGACACTCTGTCCCCACTTCGAATTGACCTTCGCATTGATGGCCGCATTGAAGGCCTGAAGGTCGGCCATATAGGTGGCGGTCCCGAGGCTCTCATCGGCCTCGCCGTGGTTGTTCAGCGTAGCGAGGTGCTTTCGGCCATACCCGGCCGGGATGTTTGCAGGAGCGCCGCCGCCGATCGCCAGCGTGAACGCCTCGTCCGCCACATCGACAAGCGACTGCATGCGCGAAAGGCCGTCCCCCGTGCCCAGCTGGGCCATGGAGCCATCGGTCTTCGCATGGTTCATCGGCACGAGGTGACGCTGGGTATCCTTGCCTGTCGCGCGAACCCAGCGCTGGGCCAGAAACTCGAAGAGATTGAGCGCCAGTGTTTCAGGCGAGCCGCCGCGTGCGTTGTCTGGGTAGGCTCCGGCGGCAACGTCGCCGTCACTATAAATGGCATCCGTGCCGGTCGGCGCAATGAAATGCTCGACGAGCGGAGACAGCGCGCGGGTGTTGCCGCCAAAGGTCACATAGGTCGGGCCGGAATTGACGCACCGGCTGTCCGTGCCGACGCTCCATGTGTTGGGCTGGTAGCCAGCCATCGCAATCCATGACGCGGTGGAGCGCAGGAAGAGTTTCGCGTTGTCTGAGGCCGCGTTGAAGCTCTGGCCGGTGAATATAAGGAGGTAGGCGTAGAACGCCTCCCAGAGCGGAAGATGGGAGAGATCGACCTTGTTCAGCTCCAGAGCTTTCGCCGCTGCACGCCCCTCGGCATAGGCATATTCGGCCTTCGTCCAGGATGTGTCGGCCGTCGTATCCTTGAAGCGTACGATGTTGCCGGCATCGTCCTCGATCCAGAGACCGTCCTCGTCGGCGCGCACCTCCAGCTCATAATCCTCCGTCATGACGCGGCGCGTGCGCATGTCATAGACGATGCTTTCATTGCTCTCGGGTTCGCGATTGCCTGCAGCGTCTTCCGCGCGGGTGCGTGGCGCGGGCTGTTCGATCGGATCGACCTGAAGGAGCTTGTCCTGGCGGTCACCCGTCCGGGTCCAGCCGGCTGGCGCCGTCGACCAGCTAAAATATCCCTCATTCTTAACGGTGAGGCCGGAAACCGGATCGACATGGGTGCCCGCATCTTCGGTCACTTCGGCTTTCTGAAGCGCGGTCGTTCCGGCAACAGCGGCCAGCACCGGCCATGTCTTGGCTGAGAGGATGCCGGCGCTGGCAAGCGTGATAGCGTTGCCGACCGCGCCGGCAAGCAGCTGCTGCTCGAAGTTCATGACGGGGATAAGTTTGGTCGAGCCTTCGCGGTTGACCAGCAGTTCATCGGCGATCGGCGTGCTGTCGAGATTGGTGGATGTTAGGCCGTTGAGCATGATGTCCTCAATGAATTGTCACGGTGAAAGGACCAGCGGCGGGACCGGGCACGCCGTCGTCGTTTTGGGGTTCGAGCCAGACGTAGTGGACGCCCTGGGCGAGGCAGGTCGCGGTTTCCTCGTAGACGCCGAGGTTGTCGAGCGAACCCACGAAGGTGGAGCTTGCTTGAATGCGCAGCGCGTTGTTTCCGGCGACGGCCTGAATACGGTCGTGCCACGTGCCGTTGGTGGTCTTGCCGCTGCCGGCGCGGGTGGTGGTGCCGATAAGCTGCGGCGTCAGCGTGCCGGCCGTCACACCTGAGAGCGTGCCATAGGGCCGGTAGTATTTGCCGGACGTGAACGAAACGGACTGGTCGAGCCCGCCCGCCGTCCCGGCTGCATGGCTTGCCACCCCAGCACCTTGAGACCAGCCAGGACCGAGCGTCAGGCCGGTCGCATTGTCAAAGGTGCTGTTGGGAACAAGATTTACCCTGGTCGTGTCTCCCAGCGCCGTGGCGTAGCCGCGCGAAGGTTGGACGGGGATCGGCGAGCCCACCCCGTCAGTTGCGCGGTTGAGCACATTCACCGTCGAACGGTAGACCTGAACTTGCGTAGCGTTCGGATCATCCTTGGTGGAGAACAGGATGCTGGCACCGCCCAGGAGCGCGGCGACCGTGATAGTACCGCTGTCGAGCGCCACGGGGATTCCGATGTCGGCCGAGCCGACCGTGAAGGAAATAGTGGCCGTGTAAGGTCCGAAAACACCGGCCGCCGATTTGGCGCGGGCTCGAAGCTGGACGGCGTTCCCGTTGCTGTAGCCCGCAATCTTCCCGCCGCCATTGGCAGATGGGATCGTGATCGTCGTCCAGGCCGGCGCACCCGTAAGGCGGTGCTGGACCTCATAGAAGGTGGTGATGATAGAGCTAGCGCCGGGCACAAGCAGGTAGGAGATGCCGCCCGCCGTCTCCGTGCCCGATATGCCGCTCACGATCGATGTAAAGCGCGGCGCTGGCGGCTGATTGACGTTCTCGGGGATTTCGGCGCCGATCCGGCCGGACCACGCGGGAATGACGAGAGCATCGGTCAAGGTGTCGATCACAGGCGCGGCTTCGACCAGGCGCAAATGGCTGGACATGTCCTCGCCCGCCTCGACATCGAGCACCACCAGCGAAAAGCTTTCCGAGCCGGCAAGCCCGAAATGGATAAGCGAGCCCACCTCCGGCATCGGCCCGGTATCCTTCAGCATCAGCTGGCGCGTGCGCCCACTTGCCGTCGCCACGAGGCGAACCGAGGAGATGCCGACCGTATCGGCTTCTGTGATGCCGGACCTGAAGCTGATGGCATAGGTCTTGGCGCCGTCAAGCTGGACCCATTCGTCGATCTCGATGATCTTGCCGACCACGGCCTTCACCCGCGTCGCAACCTGTGTTCCCTCAACGGTATCGAGAGATACTTTGACCTTGTCGCCGCGAGTGGCGACGCCGATCGGCCGATCAAGGGAAAGCCGCCAGACGTCAGGGCGATGGATCGCCTCATACATGCGCCGCATGGTCTCGCGGTAGATTTCAGCGGGATCAGTTTTGCCGGGCATCTCCCACCGCTCGACCTCGGTGATATCGCCGACATATCCCGGCCACCTGATAATGCGCTCGGCGGGCTTGTTGTCGTTGGTCTGGTCAAGGAACGGCACACGGACGGCGTGGGGCGGCCGCAGATAGCTGCGAACGGATTTGAAACCGTAGGCGTTGCGCGGGCTGAAATGGTCAACCGTCAAAGCCTGCGGCTGATCGACAACGACGCCCCATTTCCGACCGTCATGGCGAGGCGCTGCACGGCCGGCCGCAGCAATCTCGACCAGGACGTCTCGCAGCGAGGCGGAAGCATCTTCGAGCACGCGATCGTACTTGAGGCCCTTCAGCCGGCACATGTTGTGCCATTCTTTGTAACTGGCGAGATCAAGGCCAGCGCTCGCGACGGGGCGCGTGTTCGCGGTGGATTGAAGCACGAACCGCTCGGCCGAGGCAGGATTGCGGGTGGCGCGCTCAATCCAGGTGTCCGTTGTGTGGTCGTAGTCGAGGCAATAGCGGCGCGCGAGCAGGTTGAAGTTGTCGAGCTGCCCGTTCAACTGATGGGTCGCTTTGGCGCGGACCGCGACCAGGGCAACGGGTTTGGGGAAGTTGAAGGGATATTCCGGCCTGATTGTCTGGAGCGCCACCCAGGCAGTCTCATTGCTGATCTGCATGCTGGTGGTTTCGTCCGTCATCATGATCGCCTGGACTTCCCATCGACCACGGCTGGGGAAGTCCCAGGTGTGCTGCCGGAAAAAGGCTTCGCGCTTTTTGTTGGTCACTTCGATCGTGACGACGTCCTGCCACTCGACGGCGTTGACCAGACGCTGCTGGATCTTGACGATGACGGTTGACGCTTGGAGTGCGCCCTTCTTGCTCACGGAGAAGAGACCGCCCGGCCAGCCGAGGATGACCGATGCGCCCGAAGCATCGGCCCCGGCCGTCCGGTTGACAGGCGTTTCGATCGACACGCCGCCGGGGACAATCTCGCCGAGAGCATCGCGAGGTAGTGGGCGGGTGAGCTTCGCGCCGATCTGCTCCTCAACGATCTGTTTGGGAAACAGCGACAACGGGGCCTCGCCCGCAACGCCTTCGCGGACCTCGATCTGAATGGGAGGATCGTAGGTCATCGTCGACGTATCGCCGATCCTGTAGTCCTCGGTCACAACGCGTCCGTAGCCCACGAGAAATGCTGCGCGTATGTACTGGTCGTCACCGACGATCTCGCTGTAGGGCAGCGCGGCGAAAGGCGGCGCGAAGCGGATCTCGCCCATCGGTACGGGGATGGCACCGTCAGGATCGACCCGGTTCCTCCATCCAGTGATGGTGTAGCGGTTCTGTTTTTCGTCGTCGGGCTTGGCGGGCGGGATCAGGGCGTTGATCAGCAGGTTGCCGAGCACGCTGGCGCCGAGGGTGATAAGACCGCGCGCCAGCCCTTCCGAGATCTTGAGCGTGCTGGCAAGTCCAGCGCCCCAGAACTGGCCGAGCGCGACGGCGGCGATCGACACGACGATCGACAGGATCGAGCGCAGAGCATCTTTTCCAGGCACGACCCGAATGATGACGGTGACGCCGGCATTCGGGTAAATCCGCGCCCAGTTCTCGATCGGAATGACATGGGAGCCGCTTTCGGTCACCAATGCGACACGCACCCGTTCACGAAACAGCGAAAAGGCGGGCAAGGCGTGAGCGACGATTTCGGCGATACTGCCGCCTGCCGGCAATGTGATCGTGCTGCGGCCTTGGCCGGCATCGAGCATTGGCGCGGTGACAATGGGTATAATGCCCGTTTTAGCGATCATCTAATCGCCCTCGAAACCATCTCGACGTGCCGATAGTGGCCGGTGAAACGGTGGGACCAGGCGCCGCCCTGGTAGCTCTCGATCTTCGCGCAGTCGTCGCGGCCGATATGGATCATGAGCCCGTGGTGGACGACGATACCGATATGGGTGTCGAGGTGACCGCGTCGGAAGACCGCAATGTCGAATGCCACGGCTGTGCCCGCGACCGGGATCCAAAGCGGTGACGCGGTGGCGCCGGCAATGAGTGCCGCCAATTCACCCAGCTCCTCGGTTGAGCGGTACCCGAGATAATCGGGCAACGTCACACGCAGCTCTTCACGGTAGATGATGCAGGCGAGCCCCCAGCAATCGCAGCCTTCGCGATCACGGCCGAGATCGGCATAGGGAGTTCCAACAAAGCGCTCGGTCCAGTGGGTCATGCCGCACCTGCCATTGGAGTGTGGCTGAGACTCATGCGATGGTCTGCGGCTCGTTCCCTTTTGAACACCCAGGCAAAGGCGCTCGCATGACTGACGATAAAGGCATTCCCTATTTTACGGACCTTCGAACGCATCTGGCGAATGATGGAAGTCACGCGATGCTGGACATCATCGCTCAAGGTGAACGGATGCAGATCGCGGTCGCGAGCGACCAGCTCACCATATTGATAGACCAGCTGCAGGTGCTCGGGCGCGCATGGCAGGACAAGCGAAATGCAACCAGCAGCGATGAGTATCCCGTGGCGGCGATCGCGCCGAAAGGATTTGCAGTCGGACGTCTTGAAGACCTGGGAGTTGGTTTGATGTTTCACGTTGGCGGCCCTCCGATCACAATTCAGCTGTCCGAGCCGATCGCGAAGGACGTAGCAGACGCGTTGCTGGCGGAGCTGGATCGTCCGACGAGGAAATGACCGCGACTTCCCCCCAAACAGGGGTCACGACGGTTTGCGACCCGTCATCCAACAGAACCGTCAGGAACGTTGGCAGCGTACGATCGGGCGCTTGGGGGTACGTGACTTCAATCATCATAGGAACAGTCCCGGAAAATTGTTGCGCGTCATCCGGTGGCCCGGAAATGGCTCCATTTCGATTTCTTCTCGGCTGAAGATGAGCGTGATGGCATTGGCATCGATGTCGGCCGAGAGGATCTCCATGCCGAGATATTCGGCCTCGACGAGGTGGGGCGTGGCGGCGAGCACCACGGCCATGGAGATGGTCGCAATGTCGGTGTAGGACCGCACCAGACGGACCATCTCCGCGTCGAGATTTTCGAGAACGAGCGTCCCACCGGCCGGCGCGTCCTCCTTGTCGGAAGGCAGCAACGTCGAGGCGACGACCCACAGGTAAGGGTCGGTCAGCGGATTGGCGCCGCGCCATGTCGAACGGGTACCGTAGTAAAGCGGATCGGTGGACAGGCGCTCGGTATTGTCTGTCGAGAGGCGGATCGGCTTCGATAGCTGTGGGTGCGTGATCTCGAAGAGCGCGACATAGATCTCGCTGCTGGAAACCGCGTCCTGTGCCAGCCGGGCGTTGAGCGAAATAAGCCTCATGGATAGACCACCACGTCGAAATTGAACACGAAGCGCACGCCGCGAATGGTCTCTCGCGGCATCTGACCACCGAACGAGCAGAGCCAGCGGGCGGCGACGAGGATCGGCTTGCCATGGTTCGGGCCGCCGGAGATCAGGAGTGGACTGCCGCTGCTGGTGAAGAGCCCCCAGCCGTGCGTTGTCGGGTCCGGCATCCAGAATGGAAGCGTGCCCATCCGCACGGTCTCACGGTGGAATTTCTCGAAGGTCGCCTTTTCGTCGCGGCTGATGTCGATGGAAAGCGACACAGTCTTCGCGGCGGATGAGAAGCGACCAGACCAGCCGGGAGGCCCGGTCTCGGAGCGCCGCTGCTTGCGCGGATCCTGTTGCTGCGCCCCCCAGGTGCTGCGCTCCGGACGCGGAAGTTCGGTCGGCCAGGTCGGAACCGTCATCGTGACACCCTGGCCGGCCGGACGCCGAACTGGGACTGCATCGCAGAGCGCATGGGATTGCCACGCTGGCTGATCGCTGCGGCGCCCTGTTCGCCGATGGTGATGATCGGCTGGCGGTTTCCACGCTCGTCCGTCGTTTCGTCGTAGCTCACGACGTTGGTGCCGTAATTGTTGATGATCGGAGCGTTGCGCGCCGGCCCGCTGCCACCCGCCGCCTGTTGCGGCCGGTAGGACTGGCGAACGTTCAGGGTAACGGGGATGGTGCGGCCATCGGGGAGCGGAACGGCAGCCTCAGTGCCGTCTTCACCGAAGATCGCAGGTTTGTCGGAAACTCCGCCCTTCGCGAAAAGCCCGACGCCCCCGCTTGAGGCATGGCGCCATTGCGGCGAGAACAGCATACCGAAAATCGATGACAGGAAGCCGCCGCCGCCGCTGGGTGCCGTGCCGCCGCTGCCGGGTGCTGTGGGGAAGAAGCTGGTCAGGCCCTTGCCGAATTCACCCATCAGGTCGCTGACCTTGCCCCGCCCGAACAGCAC
>CBFGOD010000047.1:0-15314 GCA_965650295.1 uncultured Shinella sp.
CGGCCATCGGCATCGGCAGCTCGTTCGGCTGCGCAAGCTGGGTCGATTCGGTCGGTACGAGCTTCAGATCGCCCTCGAAAGTCTTGACGAGACGGTTGAGACGGTTCGGCTGGGTCAGCAGCGCCCAGTCGGCCTTGAGGAGGTCGATCGTGTCCTCCTCCAGCTTGATCTCGGCGTCGAGCTTGCGCACCTCTTCCTGCTTGTTCTCAGCCTGATGCTTGAGCGAGTAGGTGACGGTAGCGGCTGCGGTCATGACGGCGATCAGCACGACATCAAGGGTACGGAACATCACTCAGCTTCCCATCTTCTCGATGCTGGCAAGGTTGGGCAGGTTGAAAATGGACAGATCATCCGTCCCGGCAGGGGCGCTGGTGCGCACGCCCGCTCTCAGCTTCGCGGATCTCGCGCGCGGATTGACCGCACTTTCCTCGTCGCTGGCCGCCACCATAGGGCGCCCGACTGGTGCGAAGGTTGCGGCCTTGTCGTGAACTTCCGGCAGATGGCGCGAACCGGCGGCCTTGCCCGAACGATCCTGGAAGAATTTCTTGACGATCCGGTCTTCCAGCGAATGGAAGGAGACGATGACGAGACGCCCGCCCGGCTTCAGCGCCCGCTCGGCGGCAAACAGCGCCTCGGCAAGCTCGCCCAGCTCGTCATTGACGAAAACGCGCAGCGCCTGGAAGACGCGCGTTGCCGGATGGATCTTGTCCTTGGCCTTGCGCGGCGTCGTCAGCTCAATGAGGTTGGCAAGCTGCCGCGTCGTCGTGAACGGCTCCTTTTCACGGGCCTTCTCGATGGCACGGGCGATGCGTCCCGCCTGCTTCTCCTCGCCGAGGAAGCCGAAGATGCGGATGAGGTCGGAGACCTTGGCGCGGTTCACCACGTCGGCGGCCGAAACGCCCGATGCGGACATGCGCATGTCGAGCGGGCCGTTCTTCTGAAAGGAAAAGCCGCGCTCGGCCTCGTCGATCTGCATGGAGGAAACGCCGATATCGAGCACCACACCGTCGAGCCCGCCTGCGGGGGCATGTTCGGCAAGCTCGGAGAAGCGCGAATGGATGAGCGTCAGCCGACCGCCGGACGCCTTGACGAGGTCCTGCCCGCCGGCAATGGCATTGGGATCGCGATCGAGGCCGATGACATCGGCGCCCGCAGCGAGGATCGCCGAGGTATAGCCGCCCGCCCCGAAAGTGCCGTCGAGAATGACCTCGCCGGGCTTGGGCTGAAGCGCCGCGATGACTTCGGAGAGAAGAACCGGAATGTGACGGACCGGTCCGCCATCGGCATCAGAAAAACCTCCGCCAAGATCCGCCGCCATTCCGATTCTCCGTCTTACCCCGAGCCCAGACCTCGCGTCCTGAACTCTTCCCGGGCCGCCGCCTGCGTGGCTTCGAATGTCTGCGGTGCCCAGAGCTGAAAATGATCGGCCCGACCGACAAAGGTCACGTCCGTGGTGATGCCCGTGAAATCCCGGATGAAATCCGTGACCGCCAGGCGCCCTTCCGAATCGAGCTTCATGAAGACCCCGCCCCCGTGGATCAGGAGCGACATCCGATTGGCTTTTGGCGAAAACACATCCTCGCTGGCGATCTGGCGCTCGAAACGATCGAGCAGATCCAGCCCACCGACGCTGATCGCCGGGAACATGAAATCCTGGAAGCAATACAGCTCCCGGATGTCGCGCTGCGCGAGCACGGAGCGAAACGCCGAAGGAACGGAAACCCTCCCCTTGGCATCGATCCTGTTCGTCGCATTCGACAGGAACCGGTTCATGACGCGATACAGCCGTTCCCCAAGCCGGGACGCTGTGCATCCGCCCCGGCAAATCCAACACCACACTGCGCGCAGGAACCAGCGCTGATGCAACGCTTACGCGTCGCACCGTCCCCAGCCGGTTAGCCTCAAAGTTTTGCGATGATCGGACGCTCATGCGTCCTCGTGCAGTGTGATTTTGGGATACCATGGGACCATATGGGCGTCAATGGGAAGAGACCTCATCTCCCGTGTTCAGACCGTCAAACGTTTATAAGCCGTTAAGTTTAACAAAACGTTAGGAAGGGCCGCTCAACGCCTTGGATTTGCAGGCACGAAGACACCGCCCGCGTGCGTTTCAGCGCACGGCAAGGCATGCGCGAAACCTTGGGATTTCAGCGCATTAGCAAGTCTTAAAAAAACATCGGGAAAGAAGAAAAAATTTGCCAGTTGGCCTGTAAGCCGGGTTCTGTATGGCTCCGGTTTGCACCGGAACGTGGCAGCCATTCATCTGGGACCGGACTTGCGCCCGGCCTCTTGCAACCCACCCGGATGACCGGCCCGGAAACGGGCTGAAGCGCTTGCGCGCTTCGCGTCATCCCTATTCGGTTTTGCTCCCGGTGGGGTTTACCTTGCCATCCCTGTCGCCAGGAACGCGGTGGGCTCTTACCCCACCCTTTCACCCTTACCTTCCGAGGAAGGCGGTTTGCTTTCTGTGGCACTTTCCCTGGGGTCGCCCCCGCCGGACGTTATCCGGCACCGTGTTTCCGTGGAGCCCGGACTTTCCTCCCCCTGCGGCCTTTCGGCACTTGCAGAGCGCGGCTGCCCGGCCAACTGGCAGGCGCTGACTAGCCCATGGCGGAGTGAAACGCCAGCCCTCAGCGAAAATGAACGGCGAAATCGGTTGTATAATCCGGTTCATCCATATGGCCGCGAATCACCAGATCGGCACCGATGCGGCCGATCTCGTCCGAACTCTTCGCCGCCGCTCCGTTGCCGCCGGTCAGAAGTGCGATGCGGTCGCTCCCCACGAAACCGGCATAGGGGTAGCCGTGCGTGGTGAAGGTGGTGACGCAGGGCGCGGAGATGAGGCGTACGGGCTTGAGATCGGGGATCGAGCGGGCGAGCAGCCGCCGGAGATGTGTGATCGCGCCGGGCGTGCCCTCCCCGCGAAACCATTCGGCAATCGCCGGCTCATCCTCGATCTCGATATCGGTCGGATCGCCGCCGATCTTGAGATAGGCATGACCATCCGGATAGACGATCGGCGGCAGGAAATAGAAATGCTCGGAAGGATCGCCGCTCTCGTCGATCCAGGAGGGCATGTCGCGATAGGTTGCGGCCTGCTCCGGCGTAAGCTGCGCCAGCACGACGGTGCGCGCCTTGACGACCAGGGCAGGCGCTTTGGGCAGCAGCCCCGGCGCCCGTGAAAACCCGCCGGTCGCCACCAGCACCCGGTCACCCGTCACGGCTTCGCCGGTCTTGAGTGCCACCGATGCGCGGTCGCCGGCCTCCGTCACCGCAACGGCATCGTCGAGGATGGAGAGGCCCCCTGCCTTTTCGAAACAGGCGATTTGCGCAGCCACGAGCTTGCGCGGATCGATGTAGCCCGCCCCCTTCGCCTCGAACAGGCCGGCCGATGTGTCCGGCAGATCGAACCAGGGAAACTGCGCCCGCAGTGCGGCGCGGTCGAGCAGCGGCGCGTCGAGCTTGTGGTGTCTGGCGACCGTCTCCACGGCGGTGATGTAGTCGCCACCGGCCCGGCCGGTGATCAGGCACCCCGTCTCGCCGTAGAAGGCGATGCCGCTTTCGGCTTCGAGGTCGCGGTATTGGGCGATGGAGCGTTTTGCCAGCAGCGCCCAGTCCGGGTCGCCATCGATTGTGCGGGTGATGCGGCCGCTGTCGTAGTGGCTGGAGAAGACGCCGTCATGGCTCTTCCAGTCCGCCGGCTCTCCGCGACCGACGAGCGCCACGGATGCACCCGTCCGGGACAGGTGGCGCGCCGCAGCCGCCCCCATCATGCCCCTGCCCACCACGACGAAATCGAAATGCCGAACCATGCTTCACCTCACGCTGTTGCGGCAGGCATAACATGGCGCGGTTCCGATTCCAGCCCGCGAACATCCCTCAGTCGATGATGCTCTGCACCTTGCCGCAATAGCGCTTGGAGACCGGGTTCATGCGCTTGGCGCCGTGGCCGGCATTGTATTTGAGGATGGTGCCGCAGGTCGTGCCGCCGCCGAGATCATGCGCCATGGCGAGGTATTTCATGCCGAACTTGATGTTGGTTTCGGGATCGTAGAGCCCCTTGGCGGTGCCGCGGTAACCCATCATGCGGGCCGTCGACGGCTTGATCTGCATGAGGCCGATTTCACCGGCGCTGCCACGCGCCCTGGGATTGAAATTGCTCTCGACGCGCACGACGGCATGAGCGAGATCGACCGGCACGCCATAGGTCTTCGCATAGGTCTGGATGAGGCTGGAGTAGCTTGCCGACTGGACGGCATCCGTCAGCGGGTTTTCCGCCTTGGGGAAGCCGGCGGTGCTCTTGAAGGTCTTCAGCTTGCCGACGACCACGCCATCATTGTTGATGACGGTCTTGCGCTTGTTGCGCTTGCTCACGGTCTTGCGGGACTTGTGCTTGCTTGAGGCCTTGGCCTTGCTCGTCTGCGCTGTCTTGGCTTTCGTCGGGGTCTTCGCCACCACTGGCTGGACCGCCAGGCGCGGGCTCAGCGTTTGCATTCTGTCGGAAGCTGCATGCGCCATGCCGGTGGAAAAAACGGACACACAAAAGCAGGCCGCGCTGAGGGCAGCAACAAGTCTTCTCATCTAGTTTCAGTCTCCAAAAGGCGCAAAGGCAGAGCCTTTGGGAGCCGGCATATCAAGCCGCACACCCTGCGCTAACGTCGTGATCCCTGTTGATTGCGATCAGGCCCTGACCGCATGTTGCGTTGCAACGAACGCAGCCGGAAAAGACATGCCCAATCGGGTAAGGATGTGGCGAAACGGTAAACTTCTGTTACAAACCGTAATATTCGAATAAAAGAATAGGCTGTTACGTCGTGATCCGCGGCAGCGCGGAAAGCAGTCGGTGGAGCGTGTCGATGGTCGAAAAATCGGCGATGCCATCGACCTTTTCCGGCCGGAAATGGCGCTGGAAAGCGGCGACGTCGCCTTCGGTTTTTTCCGAAAAAATCCCATCGATTTCAGTGCCATAGCCGTAGAGCGACAGCATGGTTTGCAAGGCCTCGACAGGCTGGCCGGCGTCCCCCCGCTGGAAGAAGCGCCCACCCGCTATGGGAGACGGCTCCACCCAGTGCCCGACACCCGCCTGGTGCAGCCGGTCCCAGGGGAAGTTTTCACCCGGATCGACCTTGCGAATGGGGGCTACATCGCTGTGCGCAAGCACCCGTTCGGGGGCGATATTCCACCTTCGGCCACAATCGAGACACAGTTCGACGACCGCCTGGATCTGGGTTTCGGGAAAATCCGGCAAGCCGCCGGGATGGCCGGGATTGGCGATTTCGACGCCGATGGAGGCCGAATTGATATCGACCTCGCCCTTCCAGATGCTCTTGCCGGCATGCCATGCACGATCGGCCTCACGCACCAGCTGCTCGACGCGCCCGTCCTCATGCACGAAATAATGACAGGAGACCTGGCTTTCCGGCGTGCGGAGCCATTTCAGCGCGGCGTCCGCCGTCTGCATGCCGGTATAGTGCAGGAGAATGATATCAGGCAGGCGCCCACCGGCACGCTCGCCAAAATTCGGCGACGGCGCGGAGGTCGCGCCGGAATAATCACATGTGAATGCGCTCATGCGGCGCAGCGTTCCTTCTCGATCGCCTCATAGGCAGCGTTGAGCGCGGCCATGCGGTCGTTCGCAATCTGATGGAACTCGGCCGGCACGCCACGCGCCACCAACCTATCAGGATGGTGTTCGGAGGCAAGCACGCGATAGCGCTTGCGGATATCCGCAAAGTCGTCGCTCGGCTTCACGCCCAGCACCTTGTAGGGGTCACGGCCGCTGACATGGACGTGGCGCGCGGTAATCTGCTCGAAACGCTCGTCCACCATGCCGAAGATCTCGGCGACGCGAGACAGGAACGCCATCTCGTTTTCGTGGATGAGGCCGTCGGCCTTGGCGATGTGGAACAGGCCATCGACGATATCCTCGAGGATCGGGCAGTTCTTCTCGCAGGAGACGCAAAGCGCCTTCATCTTCTCCGCATACGCCTCGTAGCCGGCAACATCCTGGCGCGCGAGGTTATAGAGCCGGGCGACATTGGCCGCCTGGTTGTCAGGGTATTTGAAGATGTCCTTGAAGGCATCCACCTCCGCCGTCGTGACGATACCGTCGGCCTTCGCCATCTTGGCGGAAAGCGCGATCATCGCGACGGAAAAGGCAACCTGTCGGCGCGTTTCCGGATCCCCCTCGAAAAGGGTCCTGACAGCCTCGACCACGCCAGACAGAACGTTGCTGGCAGTATCGGCGACCATGCCGACGAGGCGATCCCACACGGCACTGATGAAGCAACTTGGCGAATTCTGGAACATAACGTGATCTTGATCAGACAATTGCAGGGAAAGCAAGGCATGAGAGGGCGGATTTCGGCTGCATGACGAAATTTTGATGCCCCTCAATAGATGGGCCGACCGTTTCATCCGCGGCCACCCCCTGGCTTCCCCCATGATTGCATCGGGCGCATGGAAGCACCTTCACCGAATCTGCCGCTTTCACATTCGCCCGGTAAAGCCCATAACGTCGATCCGCGTTTCGCGGACGGGAACAAAGCGGTGAAAACCTTGTCACACCGTCATTTAAATGCCGTATGATTTCCGCTAGAGAGAGCGCGCGTTTTTGAGGAATCCCTGAGGAGGAATTATGCCTAAGCAGAAAGTCGCAATGCTGACCGCCGGCGGGCTCGCGCCCTGTCTGTCTTCCGCTGTCGGGGGCCTCATCGAACGCTATAGCGACATCGCGCCCGATATCGAACTCGTCGCCTATCGCTCCGGCTACCAGGGCCTGCTGCTCGCCGATCGCATCGAGATCACCAAGGACATGCGCGAGAAGGCGCCCCTCCTCCACCGTTACGGCGGCTCGCCGATCGGCAACAGCCGCGTGAAGCTGACCAATGCTGCAGACTGCGTGAAACGCGGCCTCGTCAAGGAAGGTGAAAACCCGCTGCGTGTCGCGGCCGAACGGCTCGCCAAGGACGGCGTCACCATCCTGCACACGATCGGCGGCGACGACACCAACACGACGGCCGCCGACCTTGCCGCCTATCTCGGCGCCAACGGCTACAATCTCACCGTGGTCGGCCTGCCGAAGACGGTCGACAACGACGTCGTGCCGATCCGCCAGTCGCTCGGCGCCTGGACGGCCGCCGAAGTCGGCGCCGGCTTCTTCGACCATGTCAGCAACGAGCAGAGTGCCGCCCCCAAGACGCTGGTCGTGCATGAAGTGATGGGCCGCCATTGCGGCTGGCTCACCGCCGCCACCGCGCGCGCCTACATCCAGAAGACCAACGGCAACGAATATGTCGAGGGCTTCATGATGAACAAACAGCTGAAGAACATCGACGGCCTCTACCTGCCGGAACTGGACTTCAACCTGGAAGCGGAAGCAGAGCGCCTCAAGGGCATCATGGACCGCGCCGGCTATGTCACGCTGTTCGTGTCGGAAGGCGCCTGCCTCGACGCCATCGTCGCCGAGCGGGAAGCCGCCGGCGAGACCGTCAAGCGCGATGCCTTCGGCCATGTGAAGATCGACACGATCAATGTCGGCAACTGGTTCACCAAACAGTTCGGCGCGCTTCTCGGCGCGGAACGCTCCATGGTGCAGAAATCGGGCTACTACGCCCGCTCCGCCCCCGCCAACCGCGACGACCTGCGCCTCATCCAGAGCATGACCGATCTTGCGGTCGAGAGCGCGCTCAACAAGGTTTCGGGCGTCACAGGCCATGACGAAGGCCAGGGCGGCAAGCTGCGCACCATCGAGTTCCCGCGCATCAAGGGCGGCAAGCACTTCGACACCTCGGCCAAGTGGTTCGGCGAGGTGATGGACACGATCGGCCAGAAGTGGAAGCCGGCGGCCTAAAAGCCGCTTGACGCCGAAAATTAGGAATGGCTTGCTCCCCGGATCGATCTCGATCCGGGGAGTTTTTCATGTCCTTCGAACATTGGCTTGCTTTCGCCGCCGCATCCGCCGTCATGCTGGCCATTCCCGGCCCGACGATCCTGCTCGTCATCTCCTATGCGCTCGGCCATGGCCGCAAGACGGCCGGCGCGACGGTCGCCGGCGTGGCACTCGGCGATTTCACCGCCATGACTGCCTCCATGCTTGGCCTTGGCGCGCTGCTTGCCACCTCGGCAGCGATCTTTACCGTGCTGAAATGGGTGGGGGCCGCCTATCTCATCTGGCTCGGCATCAAGCTTTGGCGCGCGCCGGTTTCCGCAGGCGCGGAGGGCGAGACGCCGGCGGAGGAAAAACCCTTCCGCATCTTCGCCCATGCCTATGTGGTAACGGCGCTGAACCCCAAGAGCATCGTGTTCTTCGTCGCCTTCCTGCCGCAGTTCCTCGACCTCTCGCAACCCATGCTGCCGCAGATGGTGATCTTCGAAATCACCTTCCTCGTGCTCGCCACGCTGAACGCCTTTTCCTATGCGCTTCTCGCCTCCGCCGCGCGCAAAACCATCCGCAAACCCTCGGTACAGAAAGTCGTCAACCGCACCGGCGGCACGCTGTTGATCGGTGCGGGATTGCTCACTGCGGGTCTCAAGCGGGCGGCGGCATGACGCATCGGTAACTCTGCGGGTTGCCGGTTTCGGCCTGATCGGCTATGAGCGATGCACGGCCACGGCCGATTGATTTGCAAAAGCGGAGGCGCGTCAGTGCCTCCCACCCCAGCAAACCGAGAGCGACGACCATGGCTGATACCCCCGTTTCCCGTCCGGCACGTCTTGCCACGCTTGCCTGCGCCACACTGACTTGCGCAGGGCTTCTCGTGACGCTTGCCGGCTGCGCCAGCGTTGCCGACGATGCGACGACGGCGAAAACGGTAAAGCCCACGTCCACGACGACCACGGACCTCGCCGCCGCTGACGGCGCGACGACCGAAGTCGCCTATGCCGCGCTGCCGGCCGCAAAGCCGGGCACGGAAAACACCACGGCCGCCCTGCCGACGCCGATCGTCGCGGACGGCGCCGTTCCGGTCTCGGCCCTTGCCGAATCCAGGAGCATGACGGGTGCGGCCGCCGCGACCGCCGCCCTCGCGGGCAACACGGTCGAGGTCGCGAGCGCCGATATGGCCGCCACACAGACCTATGACACCGTGATCGGCGTTTCGGTCATGGAACCGGGCTTCGACAGCGGTGAACCGGAGGGTCTCGAGCAGCTCGTCGCCACGCACAAGATCGTGCCGATGGCCAAGCCCGCCATGATCAGCAATGCGGTTCTGACGACGGAAACCCGTCTGATCGTTCCGCAGGTCGAGCAGCCCTTCAAGAAATCCGGCACGCCGATCGACGCGCTGATCACGAAATATGCAAGCCTCTACGGCATTCCGGAATCGCTCCTGCATCGCGTCGTGAAGCGTGAAAGCACCTATAATCCCCGCGCCTTCAACCGCGGCCACTACGGCCTGATGCAGATCAAGTATTCGACCGCCAGGAGCATGGGCTACGAAGGCCCCGCCGAAGGCCTGTTCGATGCCGAGACGAACATCAAATATGCCGGCAAGTATCTGCGTGGCGCCTGGATGGTGGCTGACGACAAGAACGACGGCGCCGTGCGCCTCTATGCCGCCGGCTATTACTACCATGCCAAGCGCAAGGGCCTGCTCGACGAGACCGGCCTGCGTTAAGCCGGTCTAAGTCTGAACGCGTTTACCGCGCCGGCTTCAGCCAGAACGACATCGGCTTTTCCGTTTCGCCGACTTCCCCGATATCCTGCCAGGCCAGCATAGTGTTGAGATCCGCACGGTGTGTGTAACCGCGCTTTCCCCAGAAATCATCGAGCGGCACATAGTCCGCCGGGCGAAGCGGGTGGTCGCTCGGGCGCTCGACGGCGCAGAACGCACACCAGTCGAACCGGCTGAGCTGGCGCGCATAGGCTTCGCGCTCCTCGAAGAAGCGCACGCCGAGCCCCCTGCCCCGATAGGTCGACAGCAGGACGGATTCGCCGAAGTAGAACACCTTTTCCGGATCGATGCCTGAAGCCACGAACGGCGCCTTGAACACATCGGATGCATCCGTCATCGGCACGCCCGTCGAGGCGCCGACGATCATCTCGCCATCCAGCGCCAGTACGAAGAGGCTTTCGGGCGATTGCGCATAGGTCGCGAGATAGGAGGCCTCATAGTCCTCGCTGCCCTCATAGAGATAGGGAAAGGCGCGGAAGACGGTGGTTCGCAGGCTCGCGAGATCGGCGATGTAAGGCGTCACGGCCTTTCCCTGGACAATCTTGATCTGCATGATCCGTGAACGTTCCCAACGGTTTGAACAATGTTATAAGGCGCAGAGGTTTACCCATGCGACAACGATATGAGGGATGACATGCCAGCAAAAGAGACGATCCGCGCCTATTACGATGCTTTCAACAGGCAGGATATGGAGGCCTTCTTCGATCTCTTGCATGACGATGTCATTCACGACATCAACCAGGGCGGCCGCCAGGTCGGCAAGGATGTCTTCCGCACCTTCATGGCGCATATGAACCGCAGCTATCGCGAGACGCTAACCGATATCGTCATCATGTCCAGCGAGGACGGCCGGCGCGGTGCGGCGGAATTCGTCGTCAACGGCCAGTATCTCGCCACCGACGAGGGCCTGCCGGAAGCCAACGGCCAGACCTATGTACTGCCGGCCGGCGCATTCTTCGAAATCCGCGATGGCAAGGTCGCCCGCATCTCGAACACGTACAATCTCAACGACTGGATCGCTCAGGTCGGCGCCTGAGCCGTTCCCGCCTTCGCATCGACGATATCGAGGATGCGCTTGATCAAGGGCTGGGGCTCGTAACCGAGCTTCGAGGGCGTCAGCCCCAGCCTGATGACTGCAAGCTTCCTGGAGGGGATAATGGTGGCCGACTGACCGTCATGCCCGCGCAGCCAGAACGTATCGGCAGGAAGGCCGTGTTCGGCATCGGTCTTGGCACCCGGTCCCTTGAGCCAGGTCTGCATCTGGCTGTAGGCACCATTGGATGCCTTGCTCGGCGTGCCCATCGCCGCGACGAACCCCTCCGGCAGCATGCGGCTGCCCTTCCACACGCCGTCATTCAAAAGCAGCAACGAGAACCGCGCCCAGTCGCGCGCCGTCGCATACATATAGGACGAGCCGACGAAAATGCCGGTTTCATCCGGCTCTAGCACGGCGCTTGCCATGCCGAGCGGCCCGAACAGGGCCTTCGACGGGAAGGACAAGGCCTGGCTTCTTCCCGGCAGCGCACTCATCCAGATCCGCGACAACAAAAGAGCCGTGCCGCTGGAATAGTTGAAGCGCTCGCCGGGATTGGCCTCCGATGGCAGCGACAGCACGAAGCGCGTCATGTCGGGCTCGAGATAGAGCATGCGCGTCACATCCGCGACATCGCCGTAGCTCTCGTTGAAGGCGAGCCCGCTTTCCATGGCAAGCAGCTGGCCGAGCGTGATGGTGGAACGCACATCGCTCCGCCACTCCGGAAAGAGATTGTTGAGCTGCGGCGAAAGCGCACCCGCCAGCATCAGTCGGCCCACCAGGGCAGCGTTGACGGATTTGGTCATCGACCAGCCGAGCAGCGATGTGCCGGCATTGAACCCGTCGCCATAGACCTCCGCAACGATACGGCCATCCTGCACCACGACCGTCGCGCGCATGCCGGGACCGGTCAGGGCTGTGTCGGCGAGCAGCGCGGCAATCGCCGCATCCGTCGTCACGCCCTCGCCGTCCGGCCAGGCCGTCGCGGGATCGCCCGCCGGGATCGGCGGCAGCCGAATGTCGGAAACCGCCTGCTGCGCGGCCTGGAAGTCGCCATCCGGCACGCTGGAGCAGCCGAAGCCCTCATGCCAAGCGGCGTATCCGGGCGCAAAAATACCCAGGAGGTGGGTCGTCACGGTCTTTTCTTTGAAATCGACATCTTGCCGCATCAGCTTGAGCAGCGGATGGCCCGGTGCCTGCACGTCCTCGGCAAGAACTCGCCCCGCGTCCCGGCCGGAGACGAACACGCTCGAGCAGACGATCTTGGCGGCATAGCCGGAACCGACGCTGAGCAGCGCGGGTGGCGATACGATAAGCCAGCTCGCCGCCACCACGATGGCGAGGGCAAGAAGCGAAAGCACCCAAGCGGCCAGCCTGTAGAATCGTCTCATCGAGACCCCTCCGTCGAACCCTGAGACAATCAGGATTTGACTGTCATGAAAAGGCTTTTTGCACCTCAGGCGGAAAGCCGGCTTTCCGTCTTCAGAAGAAGACGCCGGACATCGCCGGCTCCAACCGGCGCGGAAATCAGGAAACCCTGGGCCTCGGAGGCGCCGCGCTGGCGAATGAAATCGAGCTGGCTCTCGGACTCGATCCCCTCCACCGTCGTCGCCACCTGAAAGGTCTGGCCGAGCTTCAGGATGATATCGACGAGTTCCGCATCGCGCTTGCTCTCCATCATCGCCCGCGCAAACGAGCGATCAATCTTCAGCTGGTCGATGGGGAAAGCCCTGAGATTGTTGATCGAGGAGAAACCGACGCCGAAATCGTCGAGCGCGACGCGCACACCATGGTCGCGCAGCTCGCACAGACTTTCGCGAATGACGGTTTCATCGACGGAAAACACCGATTCCGTCACCTCGATTGTCAGGCGCCCCGGCGCAAGTCCGCTTTCGGCAAGGCATTGCTTCACATAGTCGACAAAGGCGCGGTCCTTGAACTGGTCGCCCACGACATTGACCGCGACGCCCGCCGGTGCCGGCCAGTTCGCCGCCTCGCGGCAGGCTTCACGAACCACCCAGTTGCCGAGCGGCAGGATGAGCCCGGTCTTTTCCGCGACCGGAATGAAGACCGTCGGCATGATCAACCCCTTTTCGGGATGCCGCCAGCGCAGCAGCGCCTCGAAAGAGCGCACGGCACGGCTCTCGACGCCAACGATGGGCTGGTATTCGAGAAAGAATTCCTGCGCCTCGATCGCCTTGGCGAGATCGTATTCGATTTCCGCCCGTGCCAGCACACCGGCCGCCAGATCCGCATCGAAGAAGCGGAAGCCGCTGCCATGGGCCTCCTTCGCTTCGTAGAGCGCGACATCCGCGCGCTTCAGAAGCTCGGACATCGACGTGTCACCGGTTTCCATGAAGGTCACGCCGATGCTGCAGCCGCTGGCAACGCGGTTGCGCTTGACGTCGAAGGGCTCCTCGAAAACCCTGCAGATCGTGCGGCAGACATTCTCGATCTTGCCCTCGGACGGGTTGCCGGCAATCGTCACCACGAATTCATCGCCGCCGAGGCGATAGACGCGGGCCGTCTTGGCCAGCACGCGCTGCAACCGCCCGGCAATCGCCGCCAGCAATTCGTCGCCGGCATCATGGCCCAGGCTGTCATTGACGAACTTGAACCGGTCGAGATCGATGAGCAGCAGCGCCGGCCGCGCGTCCTCGTCGCCCTCCTCCACCGCAGCCTGGATATCCCGCTCCAGGCAGAATCGGTTGGCAAGCCCGGTCAACCGGTCGTGATAGGCATCATGCGAGAGCTGCTCTTCCGTCTGCCGCCGTTGGGCAAGCTCGGCGATGAGCTGCGCCTTCGAGCGGCCGATCTGGTAGAAGCCGACGCCGAAGAAGACCGGCATGAGGGCGAGCGCCGTCGCGGTGGGGGCGGAAAAACCGAAGAGGCTCGCCTGCGTTTCGTCACGCAAAAGCTGATCGGCTGCCAAGCAGAGGGTCGGTAGGAAAGCTCCGAAGACAGATCCCGCCAGCGCATAACGCTGCTCGATCCTCGGCAACAAGGTTTTCAACATCATGTAACCCTAAACCGTTGTTATCATGACAACAGGGTGTGTGCGGACCGCCATCGGCCCCGTGATGTTTCTAGCCGACAAAGAATGACAGAGTGTTAAGCGAAGGTTGGCATTCGCTTCCCAGATTCCGGGGGTTCGATTTTCTTCGGAACACTCGCCGCCTTCATGCGTTCGCTCCCTGTTGTCATTCGCGTGCGGGGCTTTGCGCGAGTATCGAGTGAAAAGGACCATCACATGAAATCGATCATCTTCGGTGCCGCCGGCATCCTCGTCACCGCTTGCACTCTGCCGGCCTTCGCGGCCGACATAGCCGTCGCCGAACCGCCGGTGGAGACGCCGATCGTCGAGACGGTGCCCGGCGTTTACGATTGGGGCGGCTTCTATGTCGGTCTGAACACCGGTTATGCCTGGACCGGCGTGAATTCCGACGGCCCGGCGCCTGCCATCGACGAGCGCATCGGCGGTTTCGCGCTCGGCGCGTTTGCCGGCTACAACTTCTTCAACGATGGCTGGGTCTACGGTGTTGAAGCCGACGTCAAACACGACTTCAATAACGATCGCTTCACATCGGGCGGAACGAATTACGAGGCGGAAACGAACTGGGGCGGCTCGGTCCGCGCCAGACTGGGTTATGCCTTCGACCGCACGCTGGTCTACGCGACGGGCGGCTGGGCCTTCACGAATGCCGCACTCGAAAACGTTGATACCGGCGTGAAGGAGAAGGATACCTCGCACGGCTGGACGGTCGGCGCCGGTGTCGAGCAGGCCTTCACCGATACGGTGGCCGGTCGTCTCGAATATCGCTACACCGACTATCGCAGCTCGGACATCTTCCAGGCTGCCGGCCAGGACGGCGATCTCGATTCGCACTCCATCATGCTCGGCGTCAGCATGAAGTTCTGATGCGGCGGACCGCTGGGCGGCGTTCACGCCGCCCAGTCTTGTGCATGGCGGCGTTCGCGCTGCCTGGTTTTTAACCGCACGCTAACCATAATTTTACGGAAATCCGCGATAGGTCGAGGACCTGTCTCGCGCGTTCCCCTTTACGGCCCGCTTCGTTCGAGGCAGGATTGGCAATCGCGCGAACCACGGGACCTCCATGCGTCGGCATATTCTGGCTTTGCTGCCCCTCGCCCTCCTCGCCACGTCCTGTTCCACCACCGATTACGATTTCGCATCGACTGCCTCGGTCCCTCCGCGTTTCGAGGACAAGGACCCGCAGGATTTCGGTGCCCGCACACCGCACCGCCATCAGGTACACGGCATCGACGTGTCCAAATGGAACGGCGATATCGACTGGGCGACGGTGAAGAAAGGCGGCGTCTCCTTCGCCTTCATGAAGGCGACCGAGGGCACGGACAGGCTCGACGACCGCTTCGGCGAATACTGGCGCGGCGCGCACGCCGCCGGCGTGGCGCATGCGCCCTATCACTTCTACTATTTCTGCTCGACGGCGGATGCCCAGGCCGACTGGTTCATCGCCAATGTGCCGAAGGAGGCCGTGCAGCTTCCCCCCGTGCTGGACGCCGAATGGAACCCGGCCTCGCCGACCTGCAAGATCCGCCCGCCGGCGGACGAGGTGCGCACCGCC
>CBFGOD010000048.1:0-15283 GCA_965650295.1 uncultured Shinella sp.
GGCTTGAAGGTTCCAGTCTGAGGGCCGAAGGCCCCTCCCCAACCCCTCCCCACAAGGGGGAGGGGCTTACCGTGCGGCATCCTCGGGGCTCCAAAGTCGAGGGAAGAGCAGGCTGCTGGCCTTTCTCCCCCCTTGTGGGGGAGATGCCGGCAGGCAGAGAGGGCCTTTTGCTGACAGCCGCGACGCTTCCGTTACTCCGCCGCCTCCCGCTGCAACGCCGAAAACTGCGTCAGCCAAGCGCGCATGGAGGCCGGGCGGACGGGTTTGTTCTGCACGAGAATGGTGTCCCGCTCCGCCTCGGCGCGCACTTCCGGCGTGCGGTCGGCGGTGACGAGGAGGGCTGGGACCTCGCGGGCGAGTGCGGCGCGGAGTTTCCCGATGGCTGCAATGCCGGTGCCGTCGTCGAGATGGTAGTCGGCGATCACGGCATCGACGGCCGGCGGGCCGGCGGCGACCAGCGCCTCGACCGCCGCGACGGATTCGGCGAGCGTCACCGTGCAGCCCCAGCCGGACAGCAGCAGGCGCATGCCGTCGAGGATTTTCGGTTCGTTGTCGATGCAGAGCACGCGCAGGCCCTTCAGCGGCTCGTCGCTGACGGGCACGGCGGCCGGCTTGTCGGCGATATGGCGGCTGGCGGCGGCATCGATCGGCACGCGGACCTTGAAGCTGGTGCCGCGGCCGGGCGTCGATTGCAGTTCGACGGGATGGGACAGCACGCGCGAGATGCGGTCGACGATGGAAAGGCCGAGGCCGAGGCCGGGTGCGGTGCGCGCACCCTCGTCGAGCCGGGCGAATTCCTTGAAGACCGTGCGGAACTTCGAGGCGGGAATGCCGATGCCGGAATCAAGCACCTGGATGACGGCCTGCCCGCCCTTGCGGCGCACGCCGACCAGCACCTTGCCGGACTGGGTATATTTGATGGCATTCGACACGAGGTTCTGCACGACGCGGCGCAACAGGTTCGGGTCGGTGCGGATGGCGAGCGAGCTGGAGAGCACGGTCAGCTTCAGGTTCTTCGCCCGCGCCATCGGCGCGAAATCGGTCTCGATGCGCTTCAACAGGTCCTTCAGCGCCACCGTCTGCACGCGCGGCTTCATGGCGCCGGTATCGAGGCGGGAAATGTCGAGCACGGCGCCGAGGATCGCTTCCACCGATTCCAGCGAGGAATCGATGTTGTGGATCATCTCGCGGTTCTCCGTCTCGCCGAGCCGCTCGACCAGCGAGGAGGAATAGAGGCGTGCGGCATTGAGCGGCTGGAGAATGTCGTGGCCGGCGGCGGCGAAGAAGCGGGTCTTGCCGATATTGGCCTCTTCGGCGGCGGCGCGCGCCTCGGCAAGCGCGGTGTTGACGCGGGTGAGTTCGGCGGTGCGCTCGGCGACGCGGTGCTCGAGCGTTTCGTTGACCTGTTTCAGCGCGCGGTCTGCGGCGACACGGTCGGTAATGTCGGTATAGGTGGAGACGAAACCCTTTTCCGGCATGGCATTGGTGCGCACTTCCACGATGCGCTCCCCGCCCGCCAGAACCAGCGCGAAGGGCTCGTCATAGGTCATGCTGCGCGTGATGGTGACCGCGCGCTCCTCCTCCGCGATATCGCCGCGCTCGGCGAGAATTTCCACGATGTCGGACAGTGGAAAGCCGACCTGGCCGACATATTCCGGCAAGTCGAGCAGCTGGCGGAAGCGGCGGTTCCAGACGGTGAGGTTGCCGGCGCTGTCGAAGACGGCGATGCCCTGGTCCATCTGGCCGAGTGCGGTCTGCAGCATGTCCTGATTGTATTGCAGGGCCTCGCTGGCCTGGTCGAGCAGCCAGTCGGTGTCCGTCGGCGTGTCATCGATGCGCTGGAGCACCAGGGAGAGGACGAGGCGGGCGGAGGAGGAGCCGATGGCGCTGCCGAGCAGCTGCTCGGAGAAGTGCACGATGGCCGCATCGGCCGGCGCATTGTCCTCCAGCCAGCGGCCGACCTGCCGCTCATAGGTGTGGAAGGAACGCTGCATGCGCTCTTCGCCGAGATATTTGGCGATGGTGGTCTTGAGGTCGCGCACGGTGACCTTCGTGCGGCGGCCGCGGAAGGCGCGCTCGAGACGTGGTTTCGAGCGGATGAAGGTGCCGGCCTGGAGGCGCTCCAGCGAGGTCGGGTTGCGCGTCAGCGAGCCGATGACATAGGCGCCGACATTGACCATCATCGCGACCAGCGTGGCGTTGACCAGCGGGTCGGCATTGGCGCCGGTGAAGACGGTGGAGCCGGGGAAGAGGAAGCCGAGAATGGTTTCGGCGACATAGGCATTGTCGGCGACGCCGATGCTCGGCAGAAACAGCAGATAGGCCCAGACGACGAGGCCGCAAATCATGCCGGCCATGGCGCCGCGCGCATTGGCATTGCGCCAGAACAGGCCGCCGAGCATGGTCGGCGCGACCTGGGCCACGGCGGCAAAGGCGAGCAGGCCCATCGAGGCGAGGCCGGCATTGGCGGTGGCAGCGCGGTAATAGGCGTAGCCGAGCAGCAGCACGAAGAAGATCGCCAGCCTGCGGATGATGAGCAGCATGCGCGACAGGTCGTCCTGCTGCTCGACGCCGCCGATGAGGTTTCGCCGGAGCACGACGGGAATGACGATGTCGTTCGACACCATGATGGAGAGCGCCACGGAGGCGACGATGACCATTGCGGTGGCGGCGGAAAAGCCCCCGACGAAGGCGATCAGCGTCAGCACCGGCTGGTCGAGCGCAAACGGCAGCGTCAGCACATAGAGGTCGCCGTCGCCGGTGCCGTTGAAGGTCATGACGCCGCCGATCGCGACGGGCAGCACGAAGATGTTGATGGCAATGAGATAGAGCGGGAAGAGGATGCCGGCGGTGCGCAACTCGCCGGCCGTGCGGTTTTCCACGACCGTCACATGGAACTGGCGCGGGAGCATGATGATGGCGAAGGCGGAGAGAACGATAAGCAGCACCCAGCGCGCCACCGGCGTCTCATAGGTCAGCGCCTGCATGACGCGCTCGTTCTGCGAGGCCTGCTGCCACAGATCGCCCGGCCCGTCGAACATGACATAGAGCACGTAAAGGCCGACGGAGGCGATGGCGATGAGCTTGACCAGCGATTCCATCGAGATCGCTAGGATGAGGCCGTCCTGGTGTTCGGTCGCATCGGTGTGGCGGGTGCCGAAGACGATGGCGAAGCAGGCGAGGAAGAGCGTGACGACCAGCGGCAGGTCGATGAGCCCGCCGGAGGCGGCGATGCCGAAACCGGTCGTATCGACCATGGCCGAAACCGAACTCGACACGGCTTTCAGCTGGAGCGCGATATAGGGGATGTAGCCGATCAGCGAAATCAGCGCGACGACGGCGGCGACGCCGGGGTTCTTGCCGTAGCGGGCGGCGACGAAATCGGCAATCGACGTGAGCCGTTCGGATTTGGCGAGCGTCACGATGCGGCGGATCAGCGGCATGCCGAGCGTGAACATCAGGATCGGGCCGATATAGATGCCGGCGAATTCCAGGCCATGGGTCGTCGCGAGACCGACGCCGCCGAAATAGGTCCAGGAGGTGCAGTAGATCGCAAGGCTCAGCGCATAGACGAGCGGACGGCCCTTGGCGACGCGCTCGGACCGCTTGGCCTTGCGGTCGCCGTAACTTGCGACCGCGAAGAGCAGCAAGAGATAGGCGAGCGCGAGCGCGAATATCAGCGAGCCCGGCATGCTTCCTCCCGCAGTCCTTCGGCCTTTTCAAGGAGAATAGGCCAAAGCGCGCACGAAGGAAATTGCGCCGAAGGTCTGAGAACCTGAAGACGTCGCGTATAAACGTTCAATATTGATGGATCGCAGTTTCCATGCCGCAAAAACTGCACTAATTTGCTTTTGCGTCGCAGCAAGAGGAGAGGCTTATGCTCAACGAGTTCAAGGCGTTTATCGCCCGCGGCAATGTCATGGACCTTGCAGTGGGTGTCATCATCGGTGCAGCCTTCAACAAGATCGTCGAATCCGTCGTCAACGACCTTGTCATGCCGATCGTCGGCGCATTGACCGGGGGCGGTTTCGACTTTTCCAACTATTTCATCGCGCTTTCGGGCAATGTGACGGCGACATCGCTGGCCGCCGCCCGCGAACAGGGCGCGGTCTTCGCCTACGGCAATTTCATCACCGTTCTTATCAATTTCATCATCCTCGCCTGGATCATCTTCATGATGATCAAGGGCGTGAACCGCATGCGCGCGTCGCTGGAAAAGGAAAAGCAAGCCGGTGCCGCCGAGCCTGCGCCGCCGCCGGAAGACGTGCTGCTCCTCACCGAGATCCGCGACCTCTTGAAGAGCCGCCCGGCCGTCTAAGCTTTCCCAAGCTAGGATTACAGGAAGGCCCGGTTTTCGCCGGGCCTTTTATCGTGCGGGCCAGCCGTTCGCGCGCGCTTCTTCCAGCGTCGCGAGAAGCGCGTCCTTGGGCGGAAGGCCGAGCGTTTCGGAGCGGCGTTGCAGCCAGCGGGCGTGAACCATGCGGATCTCGACGGGAATGCGCGGCAGGTTCAACGCAAGAGCTGCGGCCATGCGGTGCTTGCCGCTGGTATGGCGCACGAGCTTGCCATCCGCATCGATCGCGACGCCGATGTCACGCTCGGCGAGGTCTTGCCACAGCGAGCGGGTCCAGCGATGGCGGTGGCCGGTCTGGCCGCGCAGGCCGAGATCGGAATGCGGCAGAATACCGTTCTTCTCGATATCCTCGATCAGAGCGAGGTAATATTCATAATAGCTGTCGAGCTTGTCGATCGTGTCGAGAACGATACGGTTGCGCTGCATCGTCTCCCCTTTTGTGATCCGTGCGGCATACCGCTGGTAGCGGTTCCCCTCCCGGAAGTTCTGCCGGGTACGGCAGAGCTCAACAACTTCCGCGTGGGAATAGGAGTTCTTGAGGGCCGTTAGAATAGGGTCCCAGTTCCCGCCATCCAGGAAATCGTCGCCGATCCAGCGGGCGCGGCCGTCATCGAAAATGTAATCGAGCAGCCGCTTCTTGATGCTCTTCGGGTCGATCGACAGATGCAGGGCATCGGAAAAATGGAAATGGGCCTGCGCAGCGCGCACGGTATGGCCTCCCCGCGCTGCAAGGCTTTGCACGCTGCGGTCAAACCGTCGGGCAAACCCGACCTGGGCAGCCAGGAAGTCGCTTAGCGGCACCCAGTCGATCGCGCGTTGGAGGAGCGCTGGTTTGGCTCGCTGGATCCCGGGCGGCATCTTCGCGTAGGCCGGCCCTGGAAATGTCTGCTGTTCCGTCAATTCTCTACTTGGTCCGTTGTCTCGCCGTCGATGCGTGAGATAGCAACGGCCCGGCATCCATGGCAAATATACGACGATTTGCAAAGGGCCGTCCGCTGCACGCTACAGCGGCAAAATCTCGCGGGAAGTCCATGGAAGGCTCGTCTGCCCGTCAGGCCGTGGCCCCCTTCGTCTTCGTCTGATGGATTTCCACGAGGCTCGGACCTTTGCGACCGGCTGCCCGTTCAAGCGCTGCCGACAGGTCCTTGACGTCGGCGAGACGCTCGGACGGCAGGCCATAGGCGGTGCCGATGGCGATGAAATCCGGTGCCGAGGGTTTGACGCCCTCCGGCGTGATGCCGGCATCGACCATGAAATTCTCGATTTCCTGGTAGCCGTCATTGTTCCAGACGAGGAAGATTACGCGGGCGTCGGCATCTGCGGCCGAGCCGATTTCCGAGAGCGAGAATTGCAGGCCGCCGTCGCCGACGAGGCAGATGATCGGGGCATCGGGTTCGGCCAGCGCCGCGCCGATGGCGGCCGGCGGCGCGAAGCCGAGCGCGCCATAGCCGGTCGCGGCATTGAACCAGCTGCGCGGACGCGGTGCCGCGCAATAATAATTGCCGGCATAGACGGCCTGGGTCGAGTCGCCGACGATGATCGCCTTGGGCAGCGTGCGGTAGATCGTGTCGATGATGCCGACTTCCGCCTGCATTTTCGGCGTCAGTTCATTCCACGACCCCTTGCGCGCGGTTTCCGCGCGGGCCGCGCCGTTGCCGATCGCCTTGTGGCCTTCCAGAAAACCGAGCATGCCGGCAGCGGCGGTCTTGGCGCTGGAGAAGATCGACAGGCCGGATTGCGGGGTGCGCGCAAGCTGGGCGGCGGCGATATCGATGCGGAGCAGCGAGCGCAGCCGCGGGAAGCCGCCGTCGACATTGATGTCGTAGTCGGTCGGTCCGAACTCAGTGCCGAAGGCGACGACGAGGTCGGCATCCGACAGCATGCGGCGCACGGATTTCATGCTGGGGCTGGCCGGCACGCACAGCGGATGGCCGGCAAGCATGCCGCGGGCATTGACCGTGGTAACGACGGGCGCGCCGATGCGCTCGGCAAGCGCGCGGATCTCCTCCTCCGCCGTAATCGCGCCGCCACCAGCGAGGATGACGGGGCGCGACGCATTGGTGCAGAGGATGGCGGCGCGCTGCAGCGTTTCGGCATCGGCGCGCGGGCGTGTCGCGACAGCGGCGGGGAAGCTCCCCGTTTCGATTTGCTTTGCCATCACATCCGTCGGAATTTCGATATGGACGGGACCGGGGCGGCCGGAAAGCAGCACGGCGAAGGCACGCTCGACGACGAGCGGCAGGTCGGCGGGGTTGAGCAGCGTGTGCGAATAGAGCGCCAGCGTCTTCATCATGCCCTGCTGGTCGGGCAGTTCATGCAAGAGGCCGCGGCCATGGCCGAGCGAATCGCGCTTGTTGACGCCCGAGATGACCAGCATCGGCACGGAATCCTGCCGGGCCTGCGCCATCGCGGTGATCGTGTTGGTGAGGCCGGGGCCGGTGATGACGAGCGCGACGCCCGGCTTGCCGGAGACGCGGGCATAACCATCCGCCATGAAGCCGGCGCCCTGTTCGTGGCGCGGCGTGATGTGGCGGATTTTCGAGGCGGCAAGACCACGATAGAGTTCGACGGTATGGACGCCGGGAATGCCGAACACGACCTCGACGCCATTGGCTTCCAGGAGATCGACGAGGACTTCGCCTACGGTTTTCGTGGTCATGCGCGGCGTTCCTTCGGCAGGGCGGATCGGGTGGCGAGTGCTGCGATGCGTCGGCAGGCCTCGTCGATATGGTCGTCGGGCACGGTGAGGCTGAGGCGGATATAGTCCGCCGCCTGCTCTCCGAAGGACGAGCCGGGCATGACCGCGACGAGTTCTTCGCGCAGGAGCGCCCAGGCGAAATCCTCGCCGCTCATGCCGGTCTCGGAAACATCGACCACGATGAACATGCCGGCTTCCGGCGGCAGCGGCGTCAGGCCGGGGGCGCGCGACAGCGCCTCGGCAAAGCGGGTGGCGCGGGCCTGGTAGGTCCGGCGCATGGTGGCGGCGGTCGAAATCGGATTGTCGAGCGCATAGGCCGTCATGTCGGCGATGAAGGGCTGGCCGCCGAAAAGCATGGTCTCGGATACGGCGAGCAGGCGCGTGCAGAATTCTTTCGGGCCGACCGTCCAGCCGCTGCGGAAACCGGGCGCGGCATGGGATTTCGAGATCGAGGAGACGACGATGGTGCGTTCGGCGAGATCGGCATTGTCGAAGGGCGAGGCGAAGGTCGCCCCGAAGACGAGTTGTTCGTAGACCTCGTCGCAGACGATCCAGAGATCGTGCTTGCGGCAGACGGCGCCGATCTCGGCGATTTCCTGGGCGGTCAGCACGGCGCCTGTCGGGTTGTGCGGTGTATTGAGCAATAGCACGCGGCTTTGCGGCGTGATGGCGGCCTCGAGATCGGCGGCCTTCATGTGAAAGCCGTTTTCCGGGCGCAGCGGCACGGGGACCTGCACGGCGCCCGTCGCGCGGATGACGCCTTCATAGGTGGCATAGAGCGGGTCGCCGACGAGCACGGCGTCGCCCGCCTCGACGAGGCCGAGCATGACGGCGAAAAGCGCGGTCTGGGTGCCGGGGAAACACAGCACGTTTTCGGCGGTCACGTCGCTGCGCCGCTTCTGGTATTTGCGCACGACGGCATCGACGACGGAAGGTTCGCCGCGGCCGTTGGAATAGCGGTAGCGGCCGGCATGCATGGCGCGCACGGCCTCGGCCAGCAGCGCGGGATCCGGCGGCACGTCGGGCTCGCCGATGGTGAGCTCGATCACGGCATTGCCCTCGCGCTTCAGGCGTCGTGCCTCGGCATGAATGGCCCATTTTTCGGATCCGAGATTCTGAAGCCGGTCTGTGATGGACGCGTAGCGCATGGCCATTCTCCGCATGTCGATTTCGGGGGGTGGTTTAACCGTCGATGCGCGGGGCGTCGACCGGCTTCAGGGATATTCCAAGCAAGGTTTCGATCGAGGTCAGGGCGATCTCGACCAGTTCGCTGTCGCCGAACAGCTCGCCGGCCAGGCAGCCCTCCAGCCAGAGGCCGTCGAGCAGGCCGTTGATGGCGATCGCCAGCCTTCGGCAGCGTTCCGGCGAGGAATCCGCGCCGCGGGTGGAAAGGAAATCGGCGAGCAGGCTTTCCAGCGTGTCGCGGAAGCTGAGGTAGCCTTCGCGGTGGATCGCGGCCAGCTCCGGATCGACGCTGACGCGGCTGATGAACGAGGCCCAGAGCGACAGGCTGCGGCTGTTGGCGACCGGCTCCGTCAGATTGATGACGATGAAGTCGCGCAGCCTTGTTTCCGCATCACCCGAGACCCGCTCGGCCTTCTCCGTCAGCCGCGTGATGACGACGCGGTAGGCCTCCTGAAGGATATGCTCCTTCGACTGGAAATAGTGCCGGATCAGGCCCGCCGTGACACCCGCCCTGATGGCGATCTGCCGGACCGTGGCGCCTTCCAGCCCGTATTCCGCGATGCAGTCGAGCGTCGCCTCGATCAGATCGTGGCGGCGTTCGGCCTCGGGGGCGCGATGGAAGGTCCGGCGGGCCATTGGTTCTCCTCTAGTTTCTACGCAGTTCCGGACGCAAAACCGCGCACACTTTTGCTGGAACTGCTTTAAGCCGCGCGGCGCAGCACCGGCCGCGTCAGGCAGGTCGGGCCGCCCTCGCAAGCGATGCACAGCGCATCGGCCTCGAAGGTCTGCACGGTGCAGCCGGCCGCTTCCATGGCCGCCTTGGTTGCCGGGAAACCTTCGACCATGATGACCTCGTGCGGGCGGGTCGGCAGCACGTTGAGCGACAGGCCGTTGCTGGCGTGGAATTCGTCGGCCGGCGCTTCGATGAGCGTTACGCCACGCTTCTTCAGGAGCTGGTAGAAGGCGGCCGGCAGGAGCGGTGCGAAGACCAGCGCGAGATTGTCGGCCAGCGGGCTCATCACGCTCATCAGGTGCAGGCAGGCCTCTTCACCCTGCCAGAGCGGCAGGTCATAGGCGAGAACCGTGACACCGTGCGGTGCCAGGATCGCGGAAATCTGGTCGATGCCTTCCTGGTTGGTGCGCACGCCGCGGCCGATGACCAGCGTCTTGGCATCGAGCCAGATGCAGTCGCCGCCTTCGACGGTGCCGGTGCCTTCGATGCGGCCGAGGATCGGGATCTGGCGCTCGGCATAGGCCTTTTCGTGCAGGGCGGTTTCGGCGACGCGCAGCGGCTTGCCCATGCGCAGCAGGATCGCGCCATGGTCGGACATCAGCGAGGGATCATGGGTGAACATGGCATCGGCCAGGCCGTCGCCGTCGTCCTCGAGCCAGATGATTTCGGTGCCGGATTTCTCCACCATGTCCGCAAAGGCCTTGTACTGGTGCACGGCGCGCGCGCCATCGAAGGTCGGGCCGTAATGCCACTTGGCGGGATCGGCGGACGCGAGGCTGGAACCGGGGCGGCGCATGAGAACGCGCATCAGAGGGGCCGACATTTCCTGCGAACCATAGGCGGTCATTCAATACTCCCAAGGAATTTTTGATCGAAAGCGGGTGCTGCCAGAAAAGTCAGCGATCGCACTATTATACGCTTGAACAATTTCTTAACAAGTGCCACGATGCAATCCACAAGACGAAACGACGGGCCGAAGATGCCCGCGGGAACGCTGAAAAACAGGGGAATTTGGCATGTGTCATGCATCGATTTTCCGTGCGCTGGAGATCTCTCCACGATGACGGAACGCGCCGAGGCTATCGCGGTCACGGACCTGCACAAGCGCTTCGGACCGCTCGAGGTTCTCAAGGGCGTATCGCTCACCGCGCATGAGGGCGACGTCATCGCCATCATCGGAGGATCGGGATCGGGCAAGTCGACCTTCCTTCGCTGCATCAACATGCTGGAGCTGCCGAGCGCCGGCACGGTGACCATCCACGGCGAGACGATCGCCATGAAGAAGGATGGTCATGGCGGCATGATGCCATCGGACCGCAAGCAGGTGCAGCGCCTGCGCTCCCGCCTCGGCATGGTCTTCCAGAGCTTCAATCTGTGGCAGCACATGACGATCCTCGAAAACGTCATCGAGGCGCCGGTGCATGTGCTCGGCATCAAGAAGGACGAGGCGATCGAGCGGGCCGAAACGCTGCTGCGCCGCGTCGGTCTTTACGAGAAGCGCGATGCCTATCCGGCGTTCCTTTCGGGCGGCCAGCAGCAGCGCGCGGCGATCGCCCGTGCGCTCGCCATCCAGCCCCATGTCATGCTGTTCGACGAACCCACCTCCGCGCTCGACCCGGAACTGGTGGGCGAGGTGCTCACCGTCATCGGCGACCTCGCCAAGGAAAAGCGCACCATGATCCTCGTCACGCACGAGATGAAGTTCGCGCGCAACGTGGCGAGCCACGTCGTTTTCCTGGCGAACGGCGTCATCGAGGAACAGGGCCCGCCGGACGAGATCTTCGGCGCACCGAAATCGGAGCGGCTGAAGAAGTTCATCAGTTCCATCCACTGAGAAGCAAGAAAACCAACAGAGGGAAAATCATGAAGAGTGCCTTGAAGACAATCGCCCTTGCCGCCGTAATCGGCCTTTCGGCCATTTCGGGTGCCGCGGCCGAGCAGGTCCGCGTCGGTTTTGCCGCCGAGCCCTATCCGCCCTTCACCTCGCCGGATGCCTCGGGCAACTGGGAAGGCTGGGAAGTGGACTTCATGAAGGCGATCTGCGCGGAAGCGAAGCTCGACTGCGTCGTCACGCCCGTCGCCTGGGACGGCATCATCCCGGCGCTGACCACCAACAAGATCGACATGATCATCGGCTCCATGTCGATCACGGCGGAACGCCTGCAGACGATCGACTTCTCCGACAAGTACTACAACTCGCCTCCGGGCATCATCGGCGCCAAGGATGCGAAGTTCGACGCGACGCCGGAAGGCCTTGCCGGCAAGACGCTCGGCGTGCAGGTCGCGACCATCCACCAGGTCTATGCCAACAAGTATTTCGCTGCCGCCGGTGCGACGGTCAAGGAATACCAGACGCAGGATGAGGCCAACAACGACCTGGCCGCCGGCCGTATCGACGCCGTGCAGGCCGATTCGATTGCGCTCGGCGACTTCCTGAAGACCGAACAGGGTTCGGCCTGCTGCGACATGAAGGGCACCGTGAAGGACGATCCGGAAATCCTTGGCCTCGGCGTCGGCGTCGGCCTGCGCAAGGGCGAGACGGACCTGAAGGACAAGATCAACGCCGCCATCAAGGCGATCCGCGCCAACGGCACCTACGACACGTTCTCGAAGAAGTATTTCGACTTCGACGTCTACGGCGGCTGATCAGGTTTCGCAGTGTAATGCCGGCGGCTCGTGCCGCCGGCAATTCTCCTCGAACGGACGCGAGACCCCATGGCCGATGCCGGATCGCTGATCAACTGGAGCCTGCTTGCGCTCGAGCCGCCCGGCTGGGGCGGGGTGCTTCTGGCGGGGCTGTGGAATTCCATCCAGATCGCCATCGGCGGCTACGGGCTCGGCCTCATGCTTGGCACCGGCGGCGCCATGGGCAAGCTTTACGGCGGCCCGGTCACCAAGGACCTGCTTGAAGTTTACACGACGCTGGTGCGCGCCGTGCCGGAACTCGTCCTCATCCTCATTCTTTATTATGCCGGCACGGATGTTCTGAGCCAGATCTCCATTGCCTTTGGTTGGGGTGCGGTCGATATCAGCGGCCTTGCCGCCGGCATCTTCGTCATCGGCGTCGTGCAGGGCGCCTATTCCACCGAGGTCATCCGCGGCGCGATCAAGGCGGTGCCGGCCGGCCAGATCGAAGCGGCTCGCGCCTATGGCATGTCGCCCACCCAGATCATGCGCCGCATCACCTTGCCGGCCATGCTGCCGCATGCCATTCCCGGCCTCTCCAATCTCTGGCTGATCGCCACCAAGGACACGGCGCTGCTCGCCGTCGTCGGCTTCTCCGAGCTGACGCTGGTGACGCGTCAGGCGGCAGGCAGCACCAAGGCCTATCTTCTGTTCTTCTGCGCGGCGGGCGCGCTCTATCTGATGATCACGCTGCTTTCCAACGTGCTGATCGGTTTCATCGAGCGTCACTACCGGCGCGGCATGACGAGGACGGCGTGATGACGGAACAAACCGTTTCGGCGATGGCGCTGACCGAACTGCCCAGCAAGCAGAGCTTCTTCAAGCCGCACCGCATCGTGCTGATGGCGATTGCCGCGATCTTCGTGTTCTGCATCATCTGGTTCATGCGCTGGGAATGGGTGCCGAAATATTCCGGCGCGCTGGCCCATGGCGTCGGCGTGACGCTGCTGATGCTGTTTGCCACCTCGATCCTCGGCTTCTTTCTTGCGGTGCCGATCGGTCTCGTGCAGGTGACGGGGCCGTGGCCGCTGAAAATGCTGGCCAAGGGCTTCTGCACCATCATCCGCGGCACGCCGCTGCTGTTGCAGCTCTGGCTGCTCTATTATGGCCTGGGGTCGCTGTTTCCGCAGTTTCCCGGCATTCGCAGCTCGTTCCTCTGGCCCTATCTGCGCGAGGCCTGGCCCTATGGCGTGGCCGCGCTGACCCTGTCCTTCGCCGCCTATGAGGGCGAGGTGATGCGCGGCGCCTTTGCCGGTGTGCCGCCGGGTGAGCTGGAGGCCGCACGCGCCTATGGCATGAGCCCCTTCACCATGTTCCGCCGCATCTGGCTGCCGCGCGCCGTCTATCGCGCGCTGCCGACGCTCAACGGCGAAACCGTGTTGCAGCTGAAATCGACGCCGCTCGTCGCAACGATCACCGTCATCGATGCCTATGCCGTCATCTCCAAGGTGCGGCAGGCGACCTATCTCACCTATGAGCCGCTGCTGCTGCTCGCGCTCATCTATCTCTGCCTCACCGCCATTCTGGTCGTGGCCTTCCGCTATTTCGAAAGCAAAATCCCTTCACGTGGTGCCTGATATGTCCATTCATACGTCTCTTCAAAATTCCATGCCTGAACTGGTGGCGATCCGCCGCGACCTGCACGAACATCCCGAACTCGGCCTCGAGGAGTTTCGCACCTCCGACGTCATCGCCCGCCATCTCGAAAGCTACGGCTATAAGGTGACGCGCGGCCTTGCGACGACCGGCCTCGTTGCGACGCTGACGAACGGCACCGGCCGCAAGTCCATCGGCATTCGCGCCGATATCGATGCCCTGCCGATCTTCGAGGAAACGGGCCTGCCCTATGCCAGCAAGACGCCCGGCAAGATGCATGCCTGCGGCCATGACGGCCACACGACCATGCTTCTGGGCGCGGCCAAGGCGATTGCCGAGCGGCGCAATTTCGACGGCACCGTGCACCTGATCTTCCAGCCGGCCGAGGAAAACTTCGGCGGCGCCAGGATCATGGTGGAGGAGGGGTTGTTTACCCAGTTCCCCTGCGATGCCGTCTTCGGGCTGCACAACGAGCCGAACCTGCCCTTCGGCCAGTTCGCGCTGCGCGAAGGCCCGATCATGGCGGCGGTCGACGAGGCGCGCATCACGGTCAACGGCGTCGGCGGCCACGGGGCCGAACCGCAGGAGACGCTCGACCCGATCGTCTGCGGCGCCTCCATCGTCATGGCGCTGCAAACCATCGTCTCGCGCAACATTCATCCGCTCGATCCGACGGTCGTGACGGTCGGCTCGTTCCATTCGGGCTCGGCCAGCAACATCATCCCGAGCCGCGCGGAAATCGTGCTCGGCATCCGCTCCTTCGATCCGGGCGTGCGCGACGAACTGGAGCGCCGTATCCGGCTCATCGCCGAACGGCAGGCCGAGAGCTACGGCATGAGCGCCACGGTCAACTATCAGCGCTTCTACGACGCGACCATCAACCACAAGGCCGAGACGGATCTCGTGCGCGATCTGGCGATCCGTTTCGCCGGCGCCGACAAGGTCGTTGACCTCGAACGCCCCTTCATGGGCAGCGAGGATTTCGCCTATATGCTGAAGGAACGCCCCGGCACCTATTTCTTCCTGGGCGGCAAGAGCGGCGAAAACGACAAATCGCTGCATCACCCCGGCTATAATTTCAACGACGACCTGCTTCCGGTCGGCGCCGCCTTCTGGACGGAGCTTGCCGAACACTATCTGCGGGCCGCCTGACCGCTTTTTTGCAAGGGACCGGGTTTGCGCGTGGCAAATCCGGTGCCGCTTCAAGGGGCGACGAGCCGTTTCGCCACCTTTTCGTCATTTTTCCTGACCCGTCCGTCGGTGAAATCTGCCTTCCGCGCCCCTGAAAAAGCACGCGGATGTGATCGGCTGCGAGCCGCAAAACCTTGAAATTGCCGCCTGGCCTTCCTGTGCCACAATTCTTGACGACGGATAACTACGCGTGTTTCAGGGCGCGTTGCGGCAGATAAAACAAACAAAAATCAAATGGATAGATCGAGTGCTCGGGCGTGTCATTACGCGCTGCCGGGGCGATTTTTCGTGCGCCGCGAGGGCGTTCAAAACGGCCCTTCGATCGTCAACGTTTCATTGACAATTAGTTTACCGCCCTCAAACTTGCGTACCATTTAATGAGGGTCCATATCAAAGGTGTCTTCAGGGGCAATCTTCTGGAGAGCATCGCAAGAACAAAAGGAAATACCACCATGAAGAAGCTCGTTGTTGCCACCGCCCTGCTCGCCCTTACGGCCGGATCCGCCTTTGCGGAAAATCCCAATGCAGGACGCACCGACGTCTTCACGTCAGGCCCGAAAGCCGGCCAGTCAATTACCGACCAGACGGTCACTTCTTCGGTTGGGCATATGGCACGCCCGGCCGCATCCGACGGCGTCGTCGATCACATCGACCCTGCTGCCAATCGCTACGGCGACGGCGCTCCCTACGCAAGCCGCTGAGCAAAACGCCAGAAACCAGCCCGGGGCGCGCCGGAAGGCCGACCGCCCCCATCAAATAGGAAAGAGTAAGACCATGAACAAGTTCGCAATCGCCATCGCCGCCCTGTCGCTCTCCGCCGGTGCCGCTTTCGCTGAAAACC
>CBFGOD010000049.1:0-15142 GCA_965650295.1 uncultured Shinella sp.
TCCTCGGGCTTGACCCGAGGATCTATGCCACAAACCATGGTGGGGCCGTGGGGTCGTGGATCCTCGGGTCAAGCCCGAGGATGACGGAGGAGAGGGCATGGCTTGTGGTGCTGGCCTTTGCAGGTGAGGCGGCTGCTTTACGCCTCTTGCGCTCCTGCCGTATGTTTCGGCAAACCACGAAAGCGCCTCCTCCCGCTCGCATCGACACGTTACGCCATCCGTCCGGCGGCGGAAGGGAGGTTTAGGATAGGGCGGGTTTTGGAGCGGGGAAAATGAAAGCGATCATCGGCCTCTCGGATCACTTCTATTTATGGATGGAGTGCGAGCTCAATATTGGAAATTCCTTAGCCTCATCTCCTCACAAGCGCCGTCAATTTCAGGGAATAGAGAACCCGCAGCCACTCCCATGAGACGTAGTTCCGACAATACGGAATCCCGTTCATGATATGGTAATTCGAAGACGCGCGAGTATATTTTACCGGCTAGCTTGCCGCATTGCATGAGATATTCTTCAACGTCGTCAACTGTGGTAATTGAACATATAGCTTGTTGTGGAAGCGCACGAGGATTTTCAAGAGCGACAGGATTGAGAAGAGAGAAGTGGGGCCGGACATTCACGACGCTGTAAAGCTGCGGGAAGTCATTTTGCCAAGCCAAACGATCGAGCATGAAAATTCTGATCTTTTGCTTCGGCGCTAGGTCGTTCCGATTCTTCTCTCGAAAGGCGAAGTAGGCAGCCACATATGGTGAATGTGTCCAGTCGAGCAGAGGCGTCGGATAGCCGTGGTGCTGTAGCAGATTCCAGAAGGCTGCGTTCTGGATATTGTCTCGTAAATCAAAGTAATGGTTCGTCTTCGAGGTAACCATCCCGTGCAACTGAGGAATGTCAAATGTCGAAAATCGATGTAAATCTTTCCTGTTGGTCCGGTGGAAGGAAGTTCTTAGCCTGTTGACCACAGGTTGGCCTCGGAAAATATATCTATCCCGCTCCATTCCGCCGATCATTTGCTTGAATTTTTCCCATCCATGTACTTTTTTATCGGCAATCAATTTACTCTTTTTTTCCGCAGCTCCTCTGTTCAAAAGCGAGGAAATCATTCCCATGCGTATGTTGTCCCGGTGCGTAGTTGCAGATACCCGCAGTCCTTTCCTAAGAACTTTCAGATCGATGTCTGCGTGTGTGGGAGATTCAACGTTCGGAAGCACCGAAGATAGCTCGGATCGCGATATGTCTATTGCCTCGGCGAAGCGCTGAATCTTGATCGGCACCCTGAAATTTTGATGGTCGGCTTTGTTTGAAGTCTGAAACTCACAAATGTATATTCCATAGTTGTTGCCTGTTTCAAATATGCACGCCCTACCAGAAAAATAACTATCGTATTCATCGATCTGTATTGTGATTTCACCGGTTGAGTAGCCGGTATAATTACCCTGCCATTGCCCCCGCATTTGTTTTTCCCGCTCGTTTGAATCCCTACGTTAAGTTTCGCAGTTTATTCCACCCCTTCCAATCCCCCCAAAATCCCCGTATACCGCGCGACGCACGCGCCGGCGCATCCGGCCTTTTACCCTCGCATACCACCCGCATTCGTTGGCGGGACTGGATAGGAGATTTTTAGATGTCTGCACCCGTTTCCCTGACTTTTCCTGATGGCTCCGTCCGCGAATATCCCGCGGGCTCGACGGGGCGTGATGTGGCCGAGGCGATTTCCAAGTCGTTGGCCAAGAAGGCGATTGCGATTGCGCTCGATGGCGAGCTGCGCGATCTCTCCGAGACCGTTTCCAACGGCCGGATCGAGATCGTTACCCGCGAGGACGATCGGGCGCTGGAGCTGATCCGTCACGATGCCGCGCATGTGATGGCCGAGGCCGTGCAGGAGCTTTGGCCCGGCACGCAAGTGACCATCGGCCCGGTCATCGACAACGGCTTCTATTACGACTTTGCCAAGAACGAGCCCTTCACGCCGGACGATCTGCCCAAGATCGAAAAGCGCATGAAGGAGATCATCCAGCGCAACAAGCCGTTCACGCGGGAAATCTGGTCGCGCGACAAGGCGAAGGAAGTGTTTTCTGGCAAGGGCGAGGCCTACAAGGTCGAGCTGGTCGATGCGATCCCGGCGGGGCAGGACCTGAAGATCTATTACCAGGGCGACTGGTTCGACCTGTGTCGGGGCCCGCACATGGCCTCGACCGGCCAGATCGGCACGGCCTTCAAGCTGATGAAGGTCGCGGGCGCCTATTGGCGTGGCGACTCGAACAATCCGATGCTGACGCGCATCTACGGCACGGCCTGGCGCACGCAGGAAGAGCTCGACACCTATCTCAACATCCTCGCCGAGGCGGAGAAGCGCGACCACCGTCGGCTCGGCCGCGAAATGGACCTGTTCCATTTCCAGGAGGAAGGTCCGGGCGTCGTGTTCTGGCACGGCAAGGGCTGGCGCATGTTCCAGACGCTCGTCGCCTATATGCGCCGTCGTCTTTCCGGCACCTATGAAGAGGTGAACGCGCCGCAGGTGCTCGACAAGTCGCTGTGGGAGACATCCGGCCACTGGGGCTGGTATCGCGACAACATGTTCAAGGTGACCGTTGCCGGCGACGAGACCGACGACGAGCGCGTCTTCGCGCTGAAGCCGATGAACTGCCCGGGCCATGTGCAGATCTTCAAGCATGGCTTGAAGTCTTATCGCGAACTACCTGTTCGCCTTGCGGAATTCGGAAATGTGCATCGCTATGAGCCTTCGGGCGCGCTGCACGGGCTGATGCGCGTGCGCGGCTTCACGCAGGACGATGCGCATGTCTTCTGCACCGACGAGCAGATGGCGGCGGAATGCCTGCGCATCAACGACCTCATCCTCTCGGTCTACAAGGACTTCGGGTTCGACGAGGTCGTCGTGAAGCTCTCGACCCGTCCGGAAAAGCGCGTCGGTTCCGACGCGCTTTGGGACCGGGCGGAAAGCGTCATGATGGATGTGCTGAAGCAGATCGAGGCGCAGTCCGGCGGGCGCATCAAGACCGGCATCCTGCCGGGCGAGGGCGCGTTCTACGGGCCGAAGTTCGAATATACGCTGAAGGACGCCATCGGCCGCGAATGGCAGTGCGGCACGACGCAGGTCGACTTCAACCTGCCGGAACGCTTCGGCGCCTTCTATATCGACCAGAATTCCGACAAGAAGCAGCCGGTCATGATCCATCGCGCCATCTGCGGCTCGATGGAACGTTTCCTCGGCATCCTGATCGAGAATTTTGCCGGCCATATGCCGCTGTGGATCGCGCCGCAGCAGGTGGTGGTGGCGACCATCACCTCCGAGGCCGACGACTACGGTCGCGAGGTGGCGGAGAAGCTGCGCGACGCCGGCATGACCGTCGAGACCGACTTCCGCAACGAGAAGATCAACTACAAGGTCCGCGAGCATTCCGTGACCAAGGTTCCGGTCATCGTCGTCTGTGGCAAGCGGGAGGCGGAAGAACGGACCGTCAACATCCGCCGTCTCGGTTCGCAGAACCAGACGTCGATGACGCTCGACGAGGCGATCGCCTCGCTGTCGCTGGAAGCCACGCCGCCGGATGTCAAGCGCAAGCTTGGCAAGGCGTGATGGCGAAAAGGCCTGTCTGAAAAGGTTCATGATCCCGTGCTAATGGTGCGGGATCATTTTTATATCCACCCCTCGTCATCCTCGGGCTTGACCCGAGGATCCACCTCCGGCCGAGAGGTATGGATGGTCGGGTCATCCCTCGGCTCAAGGCCGAGGACGACCATGACGGAGGAGAGGCCGGGGATTATTGGGGAATACCGTGCGGTTCAAAGAACTGTCCTACGCCAACGAGAACGATCCGCGCCTCAAAAGATGGTTTATCCGCTCCATGGAAGGTCTGGCCGGGCGTAACCGCTATGCGCGGATCTACGATACCTGGCGCAATTCCATCGTCGGCACGAGCGCGCGCGTCTTCGGCGACATGCTGGAGCTGATCAATGTGCGGCTCAGTGTGCAGGGCGCCTGGCCGCCGGCGAACCTGCCGGAGGGGCCTGTTGTCATCGTGGCGAACCATCCGTTCGGGATCGGCGACGGTATTGCCGTTCTGGCGCTGGCCGAGCAGCTCGGGCGTCCCTTCAAGGTCATGATCCATAACGATCTCTTGAAAGTGCCGGAAATGCAGCCCTATGCGCTGCCGGTGTCCTTCGAGGAGACGAAGGAAGCGCTGGCGCTCAACATGAAGACGCGGGCGGAGGCCGTGCGTCTCCTGAAGGAGGGCACGACGGTCATCGTGTTTCCGGCGGGCGGTGTGGCGACGGCCAAGAAGGTTTTCGGGCGGGCGGAAGACCTGCCGTGGAAGATGTTTCCGGCAAAGCTCATCCAGGCCGCACAGGCCAATGTCATTCCGGTCTATTTCGAAGGGCAGAACGGGCGGCTCTTCCATCTCGCCAGCAAGGTCTCGCTGACGCTGCGCCTGTCGCTGCTCATCCGCGAATTCCGCCGGCTCTCGGGCTCGACGATCGGCGCGCGCATCGGCGGTGTGCTGTCCTGGGCGGAGCTTGATTCGGGCGATCGCAAGACGCTGACGGCCCGGCTCTATGATGCGGTATTCGCCATGGCACCGCGGCCTAAACCTTTCCTGCGCCGGGCAGGTTAATCCACGACATCCTCGGCGGCGGCCTTCTGGTCGTTCGCCTTCTCGTCGAGCAACACCTCGACATCCGTGTTGACGCCGGCCTGCACGGTGAAATCGCGCTGGTAGATCTTGTTCTTGTTCCGGGCGACCGCGATGTAGCTGCCTTCTGCCAGCACGACGGTTGGGAAGGCGCCGACGCTTTCGGAGACCGTGTCGCCCGAGGAGGTGAGGATCGACCAGGCGGTATCGGCGATCGCCTCGCCGCCGGCTTCCGAGACGAGCTTCAGCGTGAGTTTCGCGGCGCGGTGCTGGATGGTGGCGCGCGTCAGTTTTCCCGCTTCCACCTGGATATCGGCGCGGATGACGGCATTGACCGCGCCGTAATCGGAGACGACGTGGTAGGTGCCGGCATTGAGGCGGACGACGGAATTCGGCTTCACATGATCGACGACGAGGTTGCGCTCGCCATCTTCGCGCACATCGGCGGCGTAGATGGCAAAGCTCAGCTCCTTCGGCGGAATGCGCACATCGGAGCCGGAAACGGCGTTCAGCATGATGCCGCCGGCATCGAGCACCATGACCTGCTTGTCGACCTCGCCCGCGTCTGGAACGACGAGCTTCTTGGTGGCGCCGGCGCGGCCGAAGGCGACATTGACGAAATATTCGCCGGGCACGAGCTGGAACCCTGCCGTGCCGCCCTCCGAGGTCGCGAGCAGCGGCAGCTTGCCGTCGGCGCCGGGGATGGGCGAGAAGACGCGCCAGGTCAGGCCGTGCTGCATGGGGCTGCCATCCTTGGTCAGCAGCGCCTCGCAGGTGATGTCGCGCAGGTTCTTCGGGGTGGCTTCACCCGTGATGATCGGGTTGAAGGAGGTGAGCTTGCCGCCCTTCACCGGCGGCGTGGTGATCTGCGAAAAGCTCTCGACCGAATCCTGCGCGCGCACGGGAACGAGCGACGCGACAAGGCTCGCGACACTAAGGCCCACGGCGACGACGGGATGGAAGGGCATGCGCATGGATGTGGTTGACTTCCTGACTGTAAGGCTCCACTTGAAGACGCGTCTAATGGCATTTTCAAGGCCGGCCAACCGGCACGATATTGGAACTCCTCCCCGATGAAAACCGAAATCAAGCTGATCGATTATCTTTCGACCCGCCGGTCCATTCCTGCCTTCCAGATGAGCGAGCCAGGCCCGTCCAGGGGCGAGGTGGAGGAGATGCTGACGCTCGCCTCGCGCGTGCCCGATCACGGCAAGCTCGCGCCCTGGCGCTTCATCGTCTATCGCGGCGAGGAGCGCCGTCGCATCAGCGAGGAACTGGCCGTCATCGCGATGGGCGACAAGCCGGATCTTTCCGAGGAAATGGTGAAGGTGGAGAACACGCGGCTGACGCGGGCACCCGTCGTCGTCGCCGTCGTCAGCAAGGCCGCGCCGCATTTCAAGATCCCGGAATGGGAGCAGGTCATGTCGGCCGGCGCCGTCTGCCTGAACCTGGTCATGGCCGCCAATGCGCACGGCTTTGCCTCGAACTGGCTGACGGAATGGTACGCCTTCGACAGCCGCGCCTATCCCATCCTCGGCGTCAACGAGGGCGAGAAGGTCGCGGGCTTCATCCATATCGGCACGCCCACCGTGCCGCCGACCGAACGTCCACGTCCGGAGCTTTCCGAGATCGTCACATGGGTCGGCGATGACGCCTGACGCGCTGTTCTACGAGACGGCGGCAAACGCGCATGGCCTGAAGTACGATCCCTTCAAGGCCATCGTCGCGCCCCGGCCGATCGGCTGGATCGGCACGCGGGCGGCCGATGGGCGGCGCAATCTCTCGCCCTATTCGTTCTTCAACGCGGTGAGCGATACGCCCAAGCTGGTGATGTTTTCCTCCAGCGGCCACAAGGACAGCGTGACGAATATCGAGGAGACGGGTGTCTTCACCTGCTCGCTGGCCAGCCGCCATCTTGCCGAACAGATGAATGCAAGCTCGATCGCCGTGCCGCGCGGCGTGGACGAGTTCGAGCTTGCCGGGCTGACGCCGGTGACGGGGCGGCTTGTCGATGCGCCCTATGTCGGCGAGGCCTATGCGGTGCTTGAATGCCGTGCCACGCAAATCCTGCGGCCGGTGGATATTGACGGGCGGGAATCCGACAATTGGGTCGTGTTCGGCCAGGTGCTCGGCATTCACATCAGCCCGGAAATTCTTCGTGACGGCAGGATCGACATGGCCGTCGCGCGTCCGCTCGGGCGCATGGGCTATATGGACTATGCCGATGGCGGGGCGGAGGTCTTTGCCATGACGCGGCCGAAGGCCGGTTGAAGACTGTTTATCCGGTGGTCAGAATCAGCGGCCGATGGTCGGAAACCTCCGGCGTCTCGACGACGCTGAAGGTCTCGACGCCCACGGCGTCGTTCACCAGCATGTAATCGGCATACCGCCCCGGCTTCGTATAGAGCGAGGTCCGCGTGTCCGTGAAGCCGCGCGTGGTGACGAGGTCGGTCAGCCCGAGCCGACCAAGCGTGTTGAAGGTGGCGCTGTCGGGCAACACGTTGAAATCACCACAGAGGACGAGGCCTTCACCGTCGCGGTGCATGCCGCCGATGAGTGTGGCGAGGGCTTCGGCCTGATTCTCTCGCGTCGGCGTGTCGCCCTTGCCGTCGAGTTCACGCAGGCCGTGGAACTGCGCGACCGTGAGGGCGCGGTCCGCTTTGTAGTCGTAGAGGCGCAGGACATGGGCGTTTCGGGCGCGCGGATGGGCGCCGAAACCGTGTGGGGAAAACGTGCCGTGCACGAAATCCAGCGCCTGGCCGATGATGGCGATGTCCTGCCGGACGAATGTGGCTAGGCCGAATTCCTGATGGCAGGGGCGGTCGCCATCCATCAGTTCACCGCGAGCGGTCGGGGCGAAAAAGCCGTCGTGACCGGGTAGAGCCTCAGCAATTTCGCGATAGAGATTGGCGCGCTGTTGAAGCTCGACCGCGCCATCGCGGTAGGTCAGCCAATCCGACCGCGCACCGACGGCGCGCGGCACTTCCTGCAGGCAGTAGACGTCTGCATCGGCCGTGGCGAGATAATCGAGAAGCGGCGCGTGCAGCATGCCGCCCCAGACATTCAGCGACAGGATTTTCATGCGCGGCTCCTTAGATGGACGGACTCACCCCGCCTGCGAGAGGTCGCCCATGCGGTTCCAGGCGTCGAGGCCGGCGATCTTGTAGGCTTCGGCAAGCGTCGGGTAGTTGAAGGTGTTTTCGACGAAATATTCGACGGTGCCCTTCAGGTTCAGCACTGCCTGGCCGATATGCACGAGTTCGGTCGCGCCTTCGCCGACGATGTGCACGCCGAGCAGGCGGCGGGTCTTCAGCGAGAAGATCATTTTCAAAAGGCCGGAATTGAGGCCCATGATGTGGCCGCGCGACGTCTCGCGGAAGCGCGCCATGCCGCATTCATAGGGAATGCCGCGCTCCTTGACCTCTTCTTCGGTCAGGCCGCAGGTGGAAATTTCCGGCACCGCATAAATGCCGTAGGGGAAGTATTTCGGCGGCTCCTTGGCGATGGCGCCGACCGCGACGCGCGCGGCGATGCGGCCCTGTTCCATGGAGGTGGAGGCAAGTGCGGGGAAGCCGACGACGTCACCGGCGGCGTAGATATGCGGCACTTCCGTCTGGAAGGTTTCCGGGTTCACGCTGAGGCGGCCGCGCGAATCTGCGGTGAGGCCGGCGGCGGGAAGGTTGAGGCTGTCAGTCGCGCCAACGCGGCCGGCAGCATAGAGCACCATATCGCAGGTGACATGGCGGCCGTTGTCGAGCGTGATCTCGCACTTGCCGTTTTCGAGCTTCTCCACCTTGTCGGCCTTCTGGCCGAGGATCAGCTTCATGTTGCGATCGCGCAGATCGTGGATGAATTCCTCGATGATCTCCTTGTCGATGAAGTCGAGAATGGTCGACTTGGGATCGATGACGGTGACCTGCGTATCGAGCGCCGAGAAGATCGTGGCGTATTCGATGCCGATGACGCCGGCGCCGATGACCGCCATGGAGCGCGGCAATTCCTTGATGTCGAGCAGTTCATCGCTGTCGAGCACGCTGACGCCGTCGAAGGGAATGCTTTCCGGGCGATAGGGTTTCGTGCCGACGGCAAGCATGATGCTTTTCGCCTGGACATGGATGGTTTCGCCGTCGTCCTTGGCGATCTCCATCGTATCCGGCGTCACGAACTTCGCCTTGCCGCGAATGTGCTGCACGCGGTTGCGGGCGAACTGGTGCTCCAGCACCTCCACTTCATGATCGAGCGTGATGAGCAGGCGGCGGCGCAGGTCATCGGCGCTGATTTCCTGCTTCACGCGGTAGGCGCGGCCGTAGAAACCGCGCTCGCGCCAGCCGGAAAGGTTCAGCGCGGTCTCGCGCAGCGTCTTCGACGGGATGGTGCCGGTATGCACCGAAACGCCGCCGACGCGTTTGCCCTGCTCGATGACCAGAACCTTGCGCCCGAGCTTGGCGGCCTGAATGGCGCCGCGGCGGCCTGCGGGGCCGCTGCCCACGACGACGAGATCATATTCCTGCATGTGAGATGGCCCCAGTCCTGTGCGGGAAGAATCATATTGCGTCGCAGCAATTGTCTTCGCCGGGCAAATTTCGTCAACCGAATGTGGCAGAAAACCGTTTCAATCGGATGAAGGATCAATCATCCGATCTTGGAAATTCACATAAGTCTCAGTCCCTTGAGACTGGCATGCCCGTCCTTGCCGATGATGATATGGTCATGCACCGTGATACCAAGCGGGCGGGCGGTTTCCACGATCGTCTTCGTCATCTCGATGTCCGCCCGCGACGGGGTGGGGTCTCCCGACGGATGATTGTGGACCAATATGATGGCCGTGGAGGAGAGTTCGAGCGCGCGGCGGACGACTTCGCGCGGATAGACCGGCGTATGATCCACCGTGCCATGGCCCTGGATCTCATCGGCGATCAGCGCGTTGCGCTTGTCGAGGAAAAGGATGCGGAACTGTTCGCGCGGTTCATGCGCCATGGCGGCGTGGCAATATTGAATGACCGAGGACCAGGAGGCGAGCACGGTCTTGTTGCGGATCTCGCTTTTCAGCGTGCGCTGGGCGACGGCGGAGATGAGCTTCAGGTCGAGCGCGACGGCTTCGCCGATCCCTTTCACCTCCTGTAGAAGCGCCGGGGTGGCGCCGAAGACGCCCGACAACGTGCCGAAGCGGTCGAGCAGCGCCTTTGCCACCGGCTTGGTATCGCGACGGGGGATGAGACGGAACAGCAGGAGTTCGAGGATTTCGTAATCGGCGAGCGCCGTATCGCCATTGTCGCGGAAGCGGGTGCGCAGGCGCTCGCGGTGGCCGTGATAGTGTTTGTCTTCCGGAGCGGAAACCGCCTTGGCGGGCGACGTGCGGGCGGGGCGCTCGAAGAAATGGCCGCGCTCGTCATCCTTGTCGAAGAGATCGTCTGCGGGCAACGCGCCGTCCTCCATGGCGGAGAGGGAAGACTTGTCGGAAGGGCCGCGCGATCCCGTCATGGGCGGCCTAGGACGAGAGGCCGGGGCGGTCGAGGCCGCCGGGCGACAGGGTGAAGATCTCGCAGCCATCGACCGTGACGCCGACCGTGTGCTCATACTGTGCTGAAAGCGAGCGGTCGCGGGTGACGGCGGTCCAGCCGTCGGACAGCACCTTCACATGCGGACGGCCGAGATTGATCATCGGCTCGATGGTGAAGATCATGCCTTCCTTCATTTCCGGGCCTTCGTTGGCACGGCCGTAATGCAGGATGTTCGGCGCATCGTGGAACAGCCGGCCGACGCCGTGGCCGCAGAAGTCGCGCACGACCGAGCAGCGCTCGGCTTCCGCATAGGCCTGGATCGCTTCGCCGATGGCGCCGGTGCGCGCACCGGGCCTGACGGCGGCGATGCCGCGCATCAGGCATTCGTGCGTGACTTCGAGCAGGCGCTCGGCGGCGCGCTTGATCTCGCCGACCGGATACATGCGGCTCGAATCGCCGTGCCAGCCATCGAGGATGAAGGTGACGTCGATATTGACGACATCGCCCTCGCGCAGCGGCTTGTCGTTGGGGATGCCGTGACAGACGACATGGTTGATCGAGGTGCAGCTCGACTTGGTGTAGCCGCGATAATTCAGCGTCGCGGGCAGCGCGCCGTGATCCATGCCGAATTCGAAGACGAAGCGGTCGATGACGTCGGTCGCGACGCCCGGCTTGACCAGCGGGTAGAGTTCATCGAGGCAGCGCGCCGTGAGCTGGCAGGCCTTGCGCATGCCGTCGAAGGCGTCCGCGTCGTAGAGGCGGATCACGCCCGTGTTCTTCAGCGGCGCGGAGGTCGCGTCGATATAGGTCACCATGGTCCAACTTTCACTCGTCTTTGCTGACCGTCATAAAACAGCGGCACCGGGTTCGTCCATGGCGATCGCGGCCACGGGGCGGATTTGCTGCGAAGTAACGGCACATTTCACCGCATAGGCCTCGACGCCGCGCGCCATCGCACGCTGAAAGCCCTTCGCATAGGCGGGGTCGAGATCGGCGCAGATGCGGAACCGCGCGCAATCCTCGCGCTGGATCAGGTAGAGCATGACGGCGCGAAAACCGGCCTCGGCCATGTCGCCCAACTCTTCCAGATGTTTTGCGCCGCGCTCCGTCACCGTATCGGGAAATTCGGCGAGATCAGGCGTGCGGCGGAAATGCACGTTCTTGACCTCGATATAGGCGGGTGGGCGCGTGTCGCCGGACAGCAGGATGTCGATACGGGAGTTGCGGCCGTATTTCTTCTCGCGCTCGAGCACGGGGTAGGTTCCAAGATCGGCAACGAGCCCGGCGAGGATCGCTTCCTCCGCCAGCCGGTTCGGCAGGCCGGTATTGATGCCGACCACCGTGTCGTCGGCCTCGACCAGTTCCAGGCGGTGGCGGTGCTTGCGGGTCGGGCTGTCGCTTTCCGACATCCAGATGCGCGAGCCCGGCGCGGTCAGGCCGCGCATCGAGCCGGTATTGGGGCAGGAGCCCGTGATCGCCGAGCCGTCGTCGAGGACGGCGTCGAACAGGAAGCGCTTGTAGCGCTGCACGAGGGTGCCGGAGACGAGCGGCGGATCGAAGATCATCTGGCGTCAGGCACGCACGCGCACATAGGAGCCGGGGGCTTCCTCGATGGAATTCATCGTGCCGCCGGTCTTGCGGGCGGGCACCATGCGGTCGTCCTCGGCCTTGATCCACTCATGCCAGTTCGGCCACCAGGAGCCGGCGGTTTCCGTCGCCTTCGCCGCCCAGTCCTCGAACTCGCCCTTCACCGGGCCGCCGGTCCAGTACTGGTACTTCTTCTTGTCCGGCGGGTTGACGACGCCGGCGATATGGCCGGATCCGGCCATGACATAGGTGACCTTGCCGCCGAAGAACTTGCTGCCGACGAAGACCGATTTCGCCGGCGCGATATGGTCTTCCTTGGTGGCGAGATTGTAGATCGGGATTTTTACGTCCTTCAGCGACAGCGTCTTGCCCGCAAGCTTCATCTCGCCCTTTGTGAGCGTGTTCTTCAGATAACAATTTCTGAGGTAAAACGAGTGGTTGGCGGCGGGCATTCGTGTGGAATCTGAATTCCAGTAGAGCAGGTCGAAGGGCATCGGATCCTGGCCCTTCAGGTAGTTGTTGACGAAATAGGGCCAGATCAGCTCGGAGGCGCGCAGCATGTTGAAGGCGGTCGCCATCTTGGAGCCGTCGAGATAGCCGGTCGCCTTCATGCCGCGCTCGATCACGTCGATCTGGTCCTCGTCGGCAAAGACCTTGAGGTCGCCGGCATGGGTGAAATCGACCTGCGTGGTGAAGAGCGTCGCGGTGCGGATGCGCTTGTCGCCCTCCTGGCCGTGCAAGGCGAGTGTGGCGGCGAGCAGCGTGCCGCCGACGCAATAGCCGATGGCATTGACCTCTTCCTCGCCGGTCGCCTGCTTGATCGTGTCGAGCGCGAAACCGATGCCTTCGCGGGCGTAGGATTCCCAGTCCTTGTCGGCATGGCGTTCATCCGGGTTCACCCAGGAGATGACGAAGACGGTGTGACCCTGATCGACCGCCCATTTGATGAAGGACTTCGCCGGGTTGAGATCGAGGATGTAGAACTTGTTGATCCAGGGCGGGCAGATGAGGAGCGGGCGCTTGAGCACCTTTTCCGTCGTCGCGTCATATTGGAGGACCTGGCAGACATCGCTCTGGGCCAGCACCTTGCCCGGCGTCAGCGCCATGTTCTCGCCGATGGCGAACTTGCTGGTGTCGGTCTGGCGCAGCTTCAGATCGCCCTTGCCGGCTGCGATATCCTCGGCCAGCATCTTCATGCCGCGCACGAGATTGGCGCCGTTCGAGGCGACCGTCTCGCGGTAGAGCTGTGGATTGGTGGTGACGAAATTGGTCGGGGAGATCGCGCTGGCGATCTGCTTTACATAGAAGCCGGCCTTGTGGCGGGTGTGCTCGTCGAGCCCGTCGGCATCGGCGACGAGCTTTTCGGCCCAGTCGGACGTTACAAAGTAGGCCTGGCGCAGGAAATCGAAGAACGGGTTCTTCACCCAGTCCTCGTCGGCGAAGCGCTTGTCCTTGGCGTGCGGATCCGGCGGGTTGTCGACCTCCTGGCCGCCGAGCTTGTTCAGCGTGCGCGACCAGATGTTGAAATAGCTGCCGAGCAGCATGGTCTGGGCTTCGAGCGTGCGGCGCGGATCGGCCAGCCAATATTCGGAGACCTTGGAGAGGGTCTTGACCATGTCGACCATCGGCTCGGCGACGGTATCGACCTTCTCGCCGCTTTCGCGCGGGGCGAGCCAGGCGGAAGCGGCCTTGCCGAGCTGCTCGACGGTGCGCGCCATGTTGACCGTCAGCGCCTCGGGATCCTTGACGATATAGGGCTCGATTGCGCCCGGATCGAAGGCCTGAAAACCGGGCTTGTCCGTCGTCGCATCGCGTTCGCCCGCTTTGCTGTTCTCGGCCATCTCTTCCTCCCGATTTTATTGTTCCTTTTGTATTTTTACATTCTGTCCGAAACAGATTACAAGGGCCTGACAGCCTTTCCCGGCAATATCCGGAACCGGTCGTTTCGACAGGAGCATACAGCCACATGGCGTTCGAAATCAGGCGCTTGAGCGCCGTCCTTCTCATGGCCGCCGTGCCGGCCGTTCTCTCGGCCTGCGCCTCCTCGACCTCGACGCAGTCGGCCGCGACGGTGAACGCCGGTGCGAACCGTTCCGAAGCCTATCCGGATATTACCGCCATCGTCAGCGCCGAGACGCAGCAGATGGGCGACGAGGAGGCATCCGCCATCAGCGGCCGCCTGACCTCTCTGACGAATCGCCGCCGTTCCGGTGCGATTTCCGAGGCCGAATACCGCCGCCAGCTCGCCGAATTGCAGGCCTTGCGCGACGGTCACGGCCGAGAGACGCTTTCGGAAATCCAGAAGACGAATTAGCGCTTGCCTTTCTTGCCGTTTGGCAGCAAAGCGGAAGGCGGCCGATGGCCGCCGGTCAAGGGCGGAGCGCCTTCATTTTGAACGCTTTCGCCCTTAATCGACTACTTGAGTCGCGTGAAGTTTTGCGTCCTCCGGCAGGGCTGCCGAAGGGGCTTCACGCCTAACGGGGTTAAAGATGGAAGAGTTTCACAAGGTCCGGCGTCTGCCGCCGTATGTTTTCGAACAGGTCAACCGTTTGAAAGCAAGCGCGCGAGCGGGTGGTGCCGATATCATCGACCTTGGCATGGGCAACCCCGATCTGCCGACGCCCAAGGCGATCGTCGACAAGCTGTGCGAAGTGGTGCAGGACCCGCGCACGCACCGTTATTCCTCCTCCAAGGGCATTCCGGGCCTGCGCCGCGCCCAGGCAGCCTATTATGCTCGCCGTTTCGGCGTGAAACTGAACCCGGAGACGCAGATCGTCGCGACGCTCGGCTCCAAGGAAGGCTTTGCCAACATGGCGCAGGCGATCACCGCGCCGGGTGACGTCATTCTCTGCCCGAACCCGACCTATCCGATCCATGCCTTCGGCTTCCTGATGGCGGGCGGCGTGATCCGCTCCATGTCGGTCGAGCCCGATGAGAGCTTCTTCCCGCCGCTCGAGCGCGCCGTGCGACACTCGATCCCGAAGCCGCTCGCGCTGATCATCAACTATCCGTCGAACCCGACGGCGCATGTCGCCTCGCTCGATTTCTACAAGGACGTCATCGCGTTTGCGAAGAAGCATGACATCATCGTGCTGTCAGACCTTGCCTATTCGGAAATCTACTTCGACGAAGGCAATCCGCCGCCATCCGTGCTGGAAGTGCCCGGCGCCATCGACGTGGCGGTGGAATTCACCTCCATGTCGAAAACCTTCTCCATGCCCGGCTGGCGCATGGGCTTTGCCGTCGGCAACGAGCGCCTGATCGCCGCGCTGACGCGCGTGAAATCCTATCTGGACTACGGCGCCTTCACGCCGATCCAGGTGGCGGCGACGCATGCGCTGAACGGCGACGGCTCCGACATCGCGGAAGTGCGCAATGTCTACAAGCGCCGCCGCGACGTGATGGTC
>CBFGOD010000050.1:0-14955 GCA_965650295.1 uncultured Shinella sp.
ATTTATCGCCGGCCCGGCAATCAGGATAGAGAAGACGCTGATGGCCGCCGGCGTGACGTTCATCTCCCGGGCCGCATCCTTGAAACTCGCCTTTCGCGCAGCCGCCTCGAAGCAGGCCAGAGCGGTCAGGGAAGGAAGATCGTAGGGTCTTCGCATGATGGCGCCTCAAAAGCGTCTGACATTAGAATAACTAATTTCACATCAAAAAAAGTGCCGTTGTCAATCGAGCTTGTCGCAAGGACAATTCCCCTCAGTCGAACACGCTGAATGTGGAACTTTGCCATGACGATCTTCTCGCCCTCAATTCACGATCTGTTGGCCCGCCGCATTCCGGGCCACGCTCTCGAACAGCCCTTCTATACCTCGCCCGCCGTCTATGATTTCGACCTCGAGCACCTCTTCTACAAGGAGTGGCTTTACGCGGCGCCGGCATGCCAGCTGGCCAAGGCGGGAAGCTACATCACCATGCGGGTCGGAGCCTACGAGGTGATCATCGTGCGCGGCCGCGACGGCGAAATCCGCGCCTTCCACAATTCCTGCCGGCACCGCGGGTCGCTGATCTGCAAGGCGCGGCAGGGACAGGTGGCGAAACTCGTCTGTCCCTATCACCAATGGACATACGAGCTCGACGGCAAGCTGATCTGGGCGAACGATATGGGCGCGGATTTCGACGCCTCGAAACATGGCCTGAAGCCCGTCAACCTGCGCAATCTCGAGGGCCTGATCTATATCTGTCTGTCGCAGACGCCGCCCGACTTCGATGGCTTTGCCGAGATGGCAAGACCCTATCTCGCCATCCACGATCTTACCGATGCCAAGGTTGCCTACACCTCGACCATCGTGGAGAAGGCCAACTGGAAGCTCGTGTGGGAAAACAATCGGGAATGCTACCATTGCAGCAGCAACCACCCTGCCCTCTGTCGTTCGTTTCCGCTTGATCCCAATGTCGGAGGGGTCTCGCCGGATGGATCGGTGTCGGACGTCCTCCAGGCGCATTTCAACCGTTGCGAGGCATCCGGCGCGCCCGCGCAGTTCCGCATTTCCGAAGATGGGCAATATCGACTGGCGCGTATGCCGCTTCAGGAGAAGGCGGTGAGCTACACGATGGACGGCAAGGCCGCCGTCGGACGAAATCTCGGCCGCGTTCGCCTGCCCGACGCGGGTACGCTCTTGAAATTCCACTATCCGAGCACCTGGAACCACTTCCTGCCGGATCACTCGCTGACCTTCCGGGTGACGCCGATCAGCCTCATGGAGACGGAAGTCACCACCACCTGGCTGGTGCACAAGGATGCCGTCGAAGGCGTGGACTACGATCTGAATCGCCTGACCGAGGTCTGGATCGCCACCAATGACGAAGACCGCGAGATCGTCGAGACGAATCAGCAGGGCATCCTTTCGCCCGGTTATGTTCCAGGCCCCTATTCGCCGAACCAGGAAAGCGGCGTCATCCAGTTCGTCGATTGGTACGCCACCTGGCTCGAACGCGCGCTGACCCCGATGCGGCAAGCTGCGGAGTAAGCGCCATGGGCGTCTTCAAGAACCTCGCCTTCTGGACCGACGCGGAAATGCTCGAATGCGTGACGCGCACGCCGGAAGCACCCGATGTCGTGACCTTCAGCTTCCAGAGCCCGTCCGGTGCGCTGTTCAACCACGATCCCGGTCAATTCGTTACCCTGGAGCTGCCTGTCCTCGGCGGGCCGCTCTACCGGACCTATACGATATCCTCCTCTCCTTCGCGACCGACGGCTCTGACGATCACCGTCAAGGCCCAGCGCGCATCGCTCGGCACCCGCTGGATGCTCGACAACCTGCACAAGGGCATGCGCATCCGGGCGATTGGCCCGGCCGGGAAGTTCTCGATCGCCCATCATCCGGCCGAAAAATACCTCTTCATCTCGGCCGGCTCCGGCATCACGCCGATGGTGGCGATGACGACGTGGATGTACGATTCCGGGCGCGAACCGGATATCGTCTTCATCAACTGCGCACGCCGCCCCTCGGAAATCATCCTGCGCGAGCGAATGGAGCTGATGGCGTCGCGCATCGTCGGCATCGACCTGAAATGGGTCGTCGAGGAAGCCGACCCCTTTCGGCCCTGGACGGGCTATCGCGGCATGTTCAACCAGATCATGCTTGGCCTGATGGCGCAGGATTATCTCGACCGCGAGGTCTTCTGCTGCGGTCCCGAGCCCTTCATGCGAGCCGTTCGAGAGGCCTTGACCGCTCTCGGCTACGACATGAGCCGCTACCATCAGGAGAGTTTTTCGGCCGAGCCCGCAAATGCCGAAGACGTGCCGGAGGACGTGGTTCCCGATGCGCAGAACCAGGCAGAAATCGAGTTCGCATTCTCCGGCGTTACCGCGAAATGCAGCGAGACGGATACGATCCTGGCGGCTGCGAAATCCGCCGGCTTGTTCATCCCCTCGGGGTGCTCCATGGGCATCTGCGGCACCTGCAAGATCCGCAAGACCGATGGCCAGGTCCATATGGTTCACAATGGCGGCATCACGGACGAGGATATTGAGGACAACTACATCCTCGCCTGCTGTTCCAAGCCGATCGGCCGCGTAAGCGTGGAGGTTTAGGCGGCTACGGCTTCAGAAGCGTCAATACGAACGTCCGCAATCCGCCCTCAAGCACGGTCGGCATATGAGCGGTAGACCGATCGGATGCTGTCGAGGATTTCCTCGCGCTCACGACCTGTCCATTCATGAAAGCCGAACAGTTCGGTGTAGATGAAGCCGGTCAAGGCGAGATAGGCGAGAAGAGCTGCCTTTGGATTTTCGCCTTGCGACATCGCCGCCAGATCCATGGCGGTCCAGTCGCGCATCGTCTGCTGCAGGCTCGCCTCGCTGGACATCGAGGCGCTGACGGCGATTGCCACGGCCCGGTCCGTGTCGGTCACCGCCTTTTCCGCGGCGCGGATGCGCCCGAAAAGCTCGGGATGCGGCGTGTTCGCCGCAGCTTCCACGCCGGCCGCGACATCCGCCATATCCGCCTTCACGCGCCGCTCGACAAGCGCCGCAAGCAAGGCACTCTTGGATTTGTGGTCATAGACCACGGTCGCCTTGCTGATCCCAGCCTCCTGCGCAACGGCGTCGATGGAAAGCCCGGCCGCGCCATGCCTCACCACAACCCGCTCCGCCGCATCGAGAATGTCGTCTCTCGTGATCTTTCGTGCACGTCCCATTCATATCTCCCGATCTGTCTTGATAGTTTTACGAACGATCGTATATAAAAACAATATCCAAACGATCGTTCGTAAATATCGGTGTCGCAATGCATATCCCCAATCGCTGGCTCGTTCTCGCCGCCGTCATGATGGCGTTCGTTCCGGTCGTCGTCGATATGACGATCCTTCATATCGCCGTGCCGTCACTCACTCTGGCACTCGGGGCAACCGGCACGGAAGTACTTTGGATCATCGATATCTACCCACTGGTAATGGCCGGCTTGCTGGTTCCCATGGGGACACTCGCCGACAAGATCGGCTACCGTCAGCTCCTCCTGATCGGGCTCGGCATCTTCGGCGTCGCCTCCGTCGCCGCGGCCTTCTCCACATCGTCGCTGATGCTGATCTCCGCCCGCGCCGCGCTCGGCATCGGATCGGCGATGATCATGCCCTGCGTTCTCGCCGTCATCCGCCAGGCGTTCGACGACGATGCGGAGCGGGCAACCGCACTCGGCGCGTGGAGCGTCGTCGGCATGGCGGGCGCAGCAATCGGCCCCCTGGCAGGCGGCCTCCTCCTCGAACACTTCTGGTGGGGTTCGGTCTTTCTCGTCAACGTGCCGATCATGCTGATCGTGATGCCGATGGTCTGGCTGCTGGTTCCCGCGCGTCAAGCAAATCCGGCGGCAAGCTGGCGTCCGGGTCAGGCCCTCGTGGTCATCGCGGGGCTGATGTTGACGGTCTATGGCATCAAGAGCGGCTTCAAATCCGGTCTCGACAGCCATTCCCTGCTCCCGCTTTTCGTCGGCATCGCCCTTCTGGCCTGGTTCTGGGCGATGCAGGTATCCTCCGCAACGCCGATGCTCGACCTCACGCTGCTCAAGAAGCCCGCCATCGCCGTGGGGTTTCTCATGGCCTTCGTGGCAAACGGCTCCCTTGCCGGCTTCGAACTCGTGCTGGCCCAGGAGCTTCAGTTCGTCCTCGGCAAAACCCCTTTGGAGGCAGGCCTGTTCATGCTGCCGCTCGTGATCGCCGCGGCGGTGGGCGGACCGGTGGGAGGCAAGCTGACCACCTGGTTTGGGCTGCGCGCCGTGGCATCCATTTCCATGGCGATTGCAGCCGCATCGCTGGCGGCACTCTCGTTTGCCGACTTCAAGGACGGTGGCATCGTGGTGCCCGCCGTGCTGGCAAGTCTCGGCTTTGCTCTCGGCGTCGGCCTGCTCGCATCATCCATTGCCATCATGGGCAGCGCGCCGGAGGAAAAGGCAGGCGCTGCCGGGGCGCTCGAGAGCATGGGCTACGAGCTTGGCGGCGGACTGGGCATCACGATCTTCGGCGTGCTCGTCAACTCGATCTACCGCCATTCCTTCATCGCCCCGCAGGATGCAGCCGCAAGCGCGGCCAACTCCATCGGTGAGGCCATGACGGCCGCGCACGCGACTGGAGGCGATCTCGGTGCCGAAATCGCGGCGGCCGCCAGATTGGCCTTCGTCGATGCGCATGGCACGATCCTCTTGTCGGTGGCGATCACGATCGCCCTGTTGGCCATCGCGGTATTCGCCTTGTTACGGGGCGTCACAGCATCGGGACACTGAAACGACGGGGTAATCCCGTCCCGACCCCAAATCCGCCTTGACCCGGAACTGTCCGGGGCCGTAAGCGAAACGGCAGACGGAACCAACAGCGAAAGCCAGCCACGATGAGCGACCTGCGCATTCTCTCCGACGCCCATATCCCGGAACTGCCGAACCGCTACAATGGCAAGGTCCGCGAGAATTACGATCTTGCCGATGGCAGCCGCGTCATCATCGCCACCGATCGCCTCAGCGCCTTCGACGTCATCCTGACGGCCATTCCCTTCAAGGGCGAAGTGCTGACGCAGACGGCGCGCTACTGGTTCGAGGAAACCGCCGATATCTGCCCGAACCATGTCCGGTCCTATCCGGACCCAAATGTCGTCATCGGCACGCGGCTCGATATCCTGCCGGTCGAAATCGTCGTGCGCGGCTATCTCGCCGGCACCACCAGCACGTCGATCCTGACGAAGTACCGCAAGGGCGAGCGCGAGATGTATGGCATCACGTTGCCGGATGGCCTGCGCGACAACGAAAAGCTGCCCGCGCCGATCATCACGCCGACCAGCAAGGCCTTCGACGGCGGCCATGACGAACCGCTGTCCGGTCAGGAAATCCTCGAGCAAGGCCTGCTGACGGCCGAACAGTGGGAAACGGTGTCGCGCTATGCGCTGGCGCTGTTTGCGCGCGGCCAGGCCCGTGCGGCCGAACGCGGCCTTATCCTTGTCGACACCAAATACGAATTCGGGACGGACAAGGACGGCCGCATCGTTCTGGCCGACGAAATCCATACGCCGGATTCGAGCCGCTACTGGATTGCCGAGAGCTATGAGAAGAGCTTTGCCGAAGGCGGCCGTCCGGCGAGCTTCGACAAGGATTTCGTGCGCGCCTGGGTTACCGAGCGCTGCGATCCTTACAAAGACCCGATCCCGGAAATCCCGCGCGATCTCGTCGAGCAGACCTCCAAGGTCTATATCCAGGCCTATGAGCAGATCACCGGCAAGACGTTCACGCCCGACCTTTCGGGCGCGACGGTGCTGGAGCGCATCCGCAAGAACCTGAAGCCTTATTTCGCCTGATCGTCCGAAACGTCGATCTCGAAACGAAGACCATCAAACGCCGGTTCAACATGATCCGGCGTTTCCTTTTGCACGGTGTCGTAATCGAGCGGCACGTGCATGTGGGTCAGGATGGCGCGCTTCGGCTTCAGCCGCTCGATCCATTCCAGCGCCTGGCTGAGCGACAGGTGGCTGGAATGGAAGCGGTATTGCAGCGCATCGACGATCAGCACGTCGAGGTTGGCGAGACGCGGCACGGTCTCTTCCGGAAAATCGCTGACATCGGGGCAATAGGCGATATCGCCGATGCGGAAGCCCAGCGAGTGGATGGAGCCGTGGACTTGGAGATGGGGTTGGAAGGTTATAGCACCCCCTCGCCCATGGATCGTCACCGGTGCCTCTTTCGGCTCGATCAGGTTCTCCGTCACGATCGGCGGATACATGCTGCCGGGAGGCGTTTTCAGGCAATAGCCAAATCCCTCGCGGATACGCTCCATCGTCGGCGCATCCGCCCAGATCGGCACCTGCTGATGGTTCTGCAGCACGAAGCCCCTGATATCGTCGATGCCGTGGATATGATCGGCGTGGGGATGCGTGTAGAGCACCGCGTCGATGTCTGCCACGCCGGCCGCGATCATCTGCGCGCGGAAATCCGGGCCGGTATCGATGACGACTGTCGTCACGCCCTCGGGTCCGAACTGTTGGACGAGGAAGGCCGCACGGGTGCGGCGGTTCTTCGGGTTGGTCGGATCGCACGCACCCCAGTCGCCGGTGATGCGCGGGACGCCCGGTGAAGAGCCGCAGCCGAGAATGGTGAAGCGGCGCCGGTAGGCCACGGCTACACCCGCGGCATCTTCGAGAAGATGCGGAAGGCGTTTTCCGTCGTGATGCGGGCGATCTCATCGACGCTGACGCCGACGGTTTCGGCCAGAACCGCGGCCGTATGCGCCACATAGGCCGGTTCGTTGCGTTTTCCGCGGAACGGTTTCGGTGCCAGATAGGGCGCGTCGGTTTCCACCAGCATGCGCTCCAGCGGCACGGTCTTTGCGATCTCGCGCAGCTCTTCCGATTTCGGGAAGGTCAGGATGCCGGAGAAGGAAACGTAGCCGCCGAGCTCCACGCCGATACGGGCAAGCTCCGGGCCGGAAGAGAAACAGTGCAGCAGGAAGGGGAAAGCGCCCTTCCCCGTCTCCTCGGTCAGGATCGCCGCCATGTCCTCATCCGCCGAGCGGCTGTGGATGACGAGCGGCAGGCCGGTCTCGCGGGCGGCGGCGATGTGATTGACGAGACCGATGGCCTGCGCCTCGCGCGGCGCGTTGTCGTAGAAGTAATCGAGACCCGCCTCGCCGATCGCCACGACGCGCGGATGCCGCGACAGCGTGACGAGTTCCTCGACGGTGACGTCCAGTTCCTCATCCGCATTGTGCGGATGCGTGCCGACCGAGCAGAACACCGAGGGATAGGTTTCCGCGATCGCCAGGATATCCGGGAACTTCTTCACTCGCGTCGAGATGGTGATCATCTGCCTGACGCCGGCCGCATGCGCGCGCGCGACGATATCGTCGCGCTCCGCAGCGAAATCCGGAAAATCCAGATGGCAATGGGTATCGATCAGCATGTCGGCCTCAAGCCTCGGGCGCAACGTAGCGCGGGAAGACCGGGCTCGGTGTTTCCAGCGGCGTGCCGGCAATGAGGCGACCCGCCTCGCCCAATGCCGAGAAATCGCGCTTTTCGACCGGGGCGGCCACGAGGTCCAGCAGCTTGCGGCTCGACTGCGGCATGAAGGGCTGCAGCAGGATCGCGATCTGGCGCACCACTTCCGCCGTCACATAGAGCACGGTGCCCATGCGGACCGGATCGGTCTTCTTCAGCGCCCAGGGGGCTTCACCGGCGAAATAGCGGTCGGCTTCCGAGACGACGGCGATGATGGCCGCCAGCGCCTTGTGGATCTGCTGCTTGCCCATTTCCTCACGGGTGATCGCATGCAGCGCATCGACGGAGGCGAGCATGGTGCGGTCGGCATCCGAGAGGTCGCCGCATTCCGGCACCTGGCCGTCGCAGTTCTTGACGATCATCGACAGCGAGCGGCTGGCGAGGTTGCCGATGCCGTTGGCAAGGTCGGAGTTGATGCGGGTCGCGATGCCCTCCTCGCTATAGCTGCCGTCCTGGCCGAAGGAGACTTCGCGCAGGAAGAAGTAGCGGATCGGGTCGAGGCCGAAATGGTTCACCAGGTTGACCGGATCGACCACGTTGCCGACCGACTTCGACATCTTCTCGCCCTTGTTGAGCAGGAAGCCATGCGCGAAGACGCGCTCCGGCAGCGGCACGCCCGCCGACATCAGGAAGGCCGGCCAATACACGGCGTGGAAGCGGATGATGTCCTTGCCGATGATATGGATGTTCGCCGGCCAGTATTTGGCGCGCGGTCCCTCGGGATCGGTGAGGTAGCCGGTCGCGGTCACGTAGTTGGTCAGCGCGTCGACCCAGACATACATGACATGATCAGGATCGCCCGGAACCGGAATGCCCCAGTCGAAGGTCGTGCGCGAGACCGACAGGTCCTTCAGGCCCGACTTGACGAAGGAGATCACCTCGTTGCGGCGCTCGGCCGGACCGATGAAATCAGGGTTGTCCTCGTAGTGCTTCAGGAGCTTGTCCTGATAGGCGGAGAGCTTGAAGAAGTAGCTCTCCTCCTCCACCCATTCGACGGGCGTGCCCTGCGGACCGTAGCGCACGCCGTCGTCGCGCTTCTCGGTTTCGCTTTCCTGGTAGTAAGCTTCGTCGCGCACCGAATACCAGCCGGCATAACCGCCCTTGTAGATGTCGCCATTGGCTTCCATGCGGCGCCAGATCTCGGCGCAGGCCTCGTAGTGGCGCTCTTCCGTCGTGCGGATGAAATCATCGTTCGATGCATTAAGAAGAACGGCCATCTGCTTGAATTCGGCAGAATTTCTGTCTGCAAGCTCGCGCGGCGTGATGCCTTCCTTGCGCGCCGTCTGCTGCATCTTCTGGCCGTGCTCGTCCGTGCCGGTCAGGAAGAAAACGTCTTTCCCGTCGAGCCGCTGGTAACGCGCCATGGCATCCGTCGCGATGAGCTCGTAGGCATGGCCGATATGCGGCTTGCCGTTCGGATAGGAAATGGCGGTCGTGATGTAGAAGCGGTTCGTGTCGGTCATGAGCGGTGCGTTCTGTCTTCGGTTGTGCAATGCCGCAAGGTATTAGACCATGCGGGCGCAGAGGGAAACAGCAAGTTTCCTCATAGCGGCCCTGCCTGCGGGTTATTGCGTTTCCGATCCAAGGCAATTCGGGCCGAGCTTCGGCAGGATCAAGAAAACGCTTCCGATCTTCGGTCTGGTTCTCAGGACGAGAAGGGTTTCGACGCCGTTCTCGCTTCCCTCGAACACCGAGAACCGGCGAATGCCCCCGAAATCCATATTCGACCGGCCACTCTTGAACGAGCAATCGCGTGCCCCGCAATCGAGGGAGAGTTTCTGCATCAGGCAACCGCGCTTGCGGGTCTCCCACACTTCCAGGGAGAGACCGATGTCGTGGTGTTTCTCATCGAGAATCCGACACGGCTCACCTATGCTGCATGCGGCCGTGTTGACGACGGGATCGCCGTCCTGCGGCAAGAAGGCAGCCTGCACGGAAAATGTCGCGTTTTCAGCGGCTTCAGCCGCAAGGGACGCAAACGCAAAGGCCAGACAGAACAACAGGATTGCCGGCATCAAAATCCCCGCGCCCGACTTCCCGTACAGATTTTCATTCGACTATGCCGGAACTGTGGCGCGAAATACCGAACGCGGTGCGACTACAGCGATGCCCTGATGTCGTCGAGCACGCTGATGATCGTCTGCTTGCGATCGAGATTGTAGCCCTGCGCGATGGCGATGCGCTCGCCGAGTTGCGAGGAAAGGTGCGCCAGGCGGTCGGCGCGGGCTATGTCGCCGGCAAGGGCGGCGGTGCGGGCGGCGTCGGTCACGAAATCGGTGGCGTGCTGGCAGAAGAACGAGAAGACGGTGTCGCTGTCCTTGGCCGAGAGCACGTCGGCGAGCTTGTGCACGTCGCGGCGCGGCGGTTCGGCAGGGGCGGTGACGATGGTGCGGAAGGCTTCCACGATGTCGAAGCCGCCATAGTTGGTGAGCTTGAGGGCTTCGGCGACGCTGCCATGGGCGGCGGCGATCACTTCCCCTGCCCGTGGGCCGCTTGGCGTTGCGCCGAGACTGTCGAGTGCCGCCGCAAGGTCGTTTTCCGAAAGCGGCGACAGCGCGAGCGGCAGGCAGCGCGAGCGGATGGTCGGCAGGAGCTTGCCCGGTGCGTGGGTGAGCACGAGGAAGAGCGAGCGCTTCGGCGGCTCCTCGAGGATCTTCAGGATGGCATTGGCGGCGTTGCGATTGAGGTCGTCGGCGGGATCGATGATGACGATGCGCCAATTGCCCGTGCCCGACGTCTGCGCCAGGAATTTTCCGGCCTTGCGCACCTCGTCCACCGTGATCGCCGACTTCACCTTGCCGCTCTTCTCGTCCACCGGCCGCGTCAGATGCAGCAGGTTGTGCGAGGCGCCGGCAGCGAGCTGGCGGGTGATGGGCGAAGCCGGCGACAGATCGGCGATATGCTCCGGCGCTTCCGCGGGTTCAGGATGATGCAGCACGTGGTTGGCAAAGCGGAAAGCGAGCGTTGCCTTGCCGATACCCTCGGGTCCTTCGATCAAGATCGCGTGGTGTCCCTTGCCGGAGCGGTAGGACCGCGCCAGAAAATCCTGCGCCTCGGCATGACCGAACAATTTCGTCTGCTCGGCCGGATGCACCGCGCCGTCGAGAATGCCGGGACGGTCCTCGCTCACGAGACATGCTCCGGATCGGACTTGCCGTGCGTGCTGATCGGCAGCAAGGGCTCGACGATGGTCAGTACCTGCGCGGCTATCGCCTCCGGCGTCAAGGTCGCGTCCACCACGCGGCAGCGCAGCGGTTCGCGCTCGGCGATGTCAAGAAAGGCCTCGCGGCGCTTCTCATGCGTCTCCAACTCCTCTTTTTCGAAACGGTCCGGCTCGCCGCTCTCACCGGAGCCGGCGCTGCGCTTACGCGCGCGCTCCAGGCCCGTTGCGGCGGGAAGATCGAAGATGATGGTACAGTCCGGCACGATGCCGTTGATCGCCACCCGCTCCAGCGCCTCGATGAAGGGCTGCTCCAGATTGCCGGTAATGCCCTGGTAGACGCGGGAGGAATCCATGAAGCGGTCGCAGAGCACCACCGTGCCGGCGTCGAGCGCCGGGCGGATGACCTGCTCGACATGGTCGCTGCGCGCGGCCGCAAAGAGGATGGCTTCCATGCGGACGCCGTAGGCCTCCGCCGAACCGGAGAGCAGCACGTGGCGTACGGCTTCGGCACCTTTCGAGCCACCGGGCTCGCGCGTCATCAGCACGGTTCGCCCGCGTGCACGCAATGCCTCTGCCAGAAGCCGGATCTGCGTCGACTTTCCGGCGCCTTCGCCGCCCTCAAACGTGACAAACAAACCGGGTGCGGCCGACAAATCCTGCTTCCGTTCCAGTGGCTGCGTTTGCAGCCCTTCCGACGATATCCGCCACGGCGGAGACGAGTCGGACCACTACTAACCGATGTTTCCGATCGGCGAAACGCTTTTTGCCCCTGCCCGTTCCATCTGCCTCAGATCCAGAAGAAGAACAGCTCGATCAGCGCATCGAGCGCGCGGGTGCGCAAGGTGCCCTCGCCCACCGATCCGGCCGTCTTCACCGGCACCTCGCGCAGCAGCTGCTTGTCGTTCCAGATCTTCAGCGTGCCGACCGCCTTGTCGGGCTCGACGGGCGCGCGCACCGGCCAGGTGTAGACGACGCGGGCGACCAGCTTCTGCGAATTGTCCTTCGGCAGGAACACATCCACCTGCTCGCCCGCGACGAGCGGCACGGTCGAGGCATCGCCGCCGTAGACGGAGGCATCGGCAATCGCCTCGCCCAGCTTGAACAATGTACGCCGTTCAAAGGAAGAAAGCGCCCATTCGATGATGCGCCGCGACTCCTCGATACGGACCTTTTCGTTCTCCAGACCGCCCATGGCCAGCACGAGGTGCTTGCCATCGCGGTTGACGGCCGCCACGATGGAATAACCGCCCTCTTCCGAAAAACCGGTGACGAAACCAGTCACGCCGATATTCAGCGCCAGGAGCGGATTGCGGTTGCGCTGCTTGATCTTGTTCCACTCGAATTCCGGTTCGAGGTAATAGGCCATGCGTTCGGGATAGGTCGTCTCGAGGTGGCGGGCGAGATCGACCATCTCGCGCATCGTCACCTTGTTGTCCGGGTTCGGCAGGCCGGTCGCATTGGCGAAGGTGGATTTTTGCAGGCCGAGGTCCCGCGCCTCCTTGTTCATGCGGGTGACGAAGGCCGTTTCCGAGCCCGCCATGCCCTCGGCGAGGATGATGCAGGCATCGTTGGCGAACTGCACGGTGACGCCGCGCACGAGGTCTTCCACGCGCACATTGGACTTCAACGCCGCAAACATGGTGGAGGTGCGTGACGGCGCGCCCCCCGTGCGCCAGGCATATTCGGTGACGGGATATTGCGTCTCCAGCGTGATCTCGCCAGTTGAGAGTGCCTTGAAGACCGTCGCCATGGTCATCAGCTTGGCGAGCGAGGCGGCCGGCACCAGCTCGTCCTGCGCACGGGCAAACAGCACCGTGCCGGTCTCGGCCTCGATGAGATAGACCTGCTTGGCCTTGACGTCGAAACCCGCCTGCGGCGCGGCCGACTGGGCATGTGCAACGTTCAGGACGGACAGGAAGGCAATGAACAGGAAAAACAGGCGGCGATGCATGGCGACTCCGGGTGTCGTCACACTCCCACAGCCACGCGCATTGCGCAAACGGATGTGATGTCGCGGGCCATCAGCCCGCGTTTTCGGCAAGGGCGGAAAGCGGCTTCAGCTGCCCGTCAAGCGTCAGGATAGCGTCGAACGCGCCCGCAGCGTCGCGCACACGTTCATCGGCATAGGCAGCCGCATAGCTCGGTTCTGCGGAAAGCTGCGGCACGTAATTGGGCCGCTCCATCGGCAACGGACCGATTTCAGGCAGCAGAACGAACTGCTGTTCCATCGCCTGGAATGCGTCCGACGCGGCCTGCGTCTTGTTGAGCGCGGTCATCGTGCTCTGGTCCGGAACCCGCAGGACATTCTCTTCGGATCCGGCGCCCGGCAGCGACCGGCTGTCGGCGGAAGCCACCATCACGCTCGTTGCGATCTGGCCACCCGGATCGACGGCGGGAACGCGCGAGCCCTTCGTGACATAGGATGCCATGAGATAGGGCATGTCATTGCCCTCAAGCGGCGCCTTGCCGACATATTGCACACGCACCTTGGCGGTGCCCGTGCGCTTCATGTCGAGCAGGTCTGCCGTCTTGGAAGACACGTCGATCACGCGGCCTTCATGGAAGGGACCGCGATCGTTGACGCGAACGATGACGGACGTGCCGTTCTCCATATTGGTGACGCGCGCATAGCTCGGCAGCGGAAAGGTCGGGTGCGCCGCGGAGAGATGGTAGCGATCGTAGACTTCGCCATTGGCGGTGCGGCGGCCATGGAAGGCGGAGCCGTACCAGGAGGCAAGGCCGGTCTTGTTGTAGCCCGGCTCTTCCTTCGGCTGATACCACTTGCCGCGGACCTGATAGGCCTTGCCGAGCTGGTAGCGGCCGCCGCCCTTCGGGACGACCTGCCCGTCCTCGACGACACGCGGACTGGCCTTCACGCCATATTCGGACTCAGCAAAGAATTCCTTGCTGCGGGTTTTCTTCTTGGGAGCCGATGTCGTCGTCGCACAGGCGGCAAGCCCGGCGCAGATCAAGGGAATAGTCAACAACCTCAGGCCCAAGCCGAACCGGGTCGCATTCTTCGAGATATTCTTGTGTCCCACGCCGCTATTGTCCCCGACGGTGCGCCAGCCAACTGCCTTGCCCCTGCAAGCTAGCCGTCAATGCCACTCAGTAAATAACAGTACGTTAATCATGCCAATAACATGGCAAAATTGCGAATGATCGGGAATCCGAACGCCAACTTCGATGATTTATGGTTTCCATTTGGTTAATTCATGGCACGGGAGGCGGCAACAGGGCGCCTCCCCGTGATGATAACCCTGTCAGGATGCCTGCACGTGCAGGACATCGAACAGCTGGTCGGGGTCACGCACACCGTGGCGGTACAGCGTGATGATCGACCGCGCCAGCGATCGTGCCCGCATCTCGTCGAGCATCGGGCTGTGCATGGTGGTCAACCGGGCAAAGACGCCTTGCAGGATATCGATATCCTGAGGTTCGAACATGCCGATATGCGTGGGGTCTCGAAGCACTTCCATGGCTGCCTCCCCTGTTCGCATCCAGCCGGCAAGATTGCTTTCGGGTGCTTTGCGAATCTACGAGCACAATGCGTCAGCAACAAGTCGGGAAAAGTTGCCTAGCGGGCCTGCCGACGGTCGCTCGAAATAGCGGCATCCCTCGTTGACGATACGATCAAAACTGCTAAAAAGCCGCCACGTCGAGGAATGAACCGCACGCGCGGCTGCACCCGTTTCCAGGAACCGGAGAAATACTGCCTCGAACGATGGAAGAGTGTCCGAGTGGTTTAAGGAACCGGTCTTGAAAACCGGCGTAGGCGAGAGTCTACCGTGGGTTCGAATCCCACCTCTTCCGCCAATACCGCCGTCACACGATACAGCCCGATATGTCTTGGTCGGGATAACACATTGATCAACGCAGCAAAGGAGCGACAAGCCTATGTCAGCGAGTGCCAGCGTGTTTTCACAATCGTTTTTCCACGGCACCAAGGCCGATCTGAAACCCGGAGATATGATCTCAGTCGGCTATCAGTCGAATTTCGCCGAAGCCATGTCACTCTCCTGGGTGTATTTTGCGGGTACGCTGGATGCTGCGATCTGGGGCGCCGAATTGGCTGCCGGCGGTGGACAGGAACGGATCTATGTCGTGGAGCCGACGGGGCCGATCATGGACGATCCCAACCTGACGGATAAGAGATTCCCGGGCAATCCAACACTGTCCTATCGTTCCCGCGATCCACTGCGTGTCATCGCCGAAGTGACGAAATGGCAAGGGCACCCGCCTGAACAGCTACAGCAGATGAAGGACGGCGTTGCC
>CBFGOD010000051.1:0-14816 GCA_965650295.1 uncultured Shinella sp.
CGCTGGATGGCCAAGCGCACCGATTTCAAGGATGCGATCCGTTTCATCGCCTGGTATCACGCCGAGAGCAACCGCAAGAACGGCATCGCGCTCAACGACACCTACCGGCTCTACATCGCCTATTACCACGGCCATGGTGGCTATTCGCGCGGCAACTGGAGCGCCACGGCGAAGGCCGGCGCGAAACGAGCAGCCAACATCGCCTCGAATTACTCGCGACAGCTGCGGAACTGCGGCGCCTGGTAGCTGGGAGCAAAAAATTGCGCTCCCCTTGTCGGAGCGGCATGGTGCCCCACGTCCTCTGAAGGTCCCAAACCGAAGGAGGAGACGATCATGACCTATGTGGATGGATTTCTGCTTGCCGTGCCGAAGGCCAATATCGAGGCCTACAAGGCGATGGCGCGCGCGGCCGGCGCCGTCTGGAAGGAACACGGCGCGATCGATTATGTCGAATGCATCGGCGACGACGTGCCCTATGGCGAGCTGACCTCGTTCCCCCGCGCCGTTCAGGCGAAGGAAGACGAGATCGTGATCTTTGCCTGGGTCACCTACGAGTCCCGCGAAAAACGTGACGAAATCGTCGCCAAGGTGATGGCCGACGAGCGGTTGAAGGGCGATGACTGGAAGGATGTCTTCGACGGCAAGCGCATGATTTATGGCGGCTTCCAGGCCATCGTCGAGTTGTGAGCGCCGCGCAGGTGGGCTATCACGGAGCCTACCGGAAGAAAGGCCTTGCCATGCTCGATCTCTACTATGCCATCGTCGGCGATACGACGGATACGAATATGGGGCTCGCACGCTTCATGGGCGTGATCCTGGCCTTCATCGTGGTCGTCGGCGGCCTGTTCTGGGCGATCGGCTGAGGCGCATATGCCGCAGACGATCCTGACCCTTCCGACCTGCGGGCAGGGGCTCTACGAGTTCACCGGCGAGGCCGAAACATTCGTGCGGGACGCAGGCCTGGAAACGGGCCTGCTCACCGTTTTCGTGCGCCACACCTCCTGCTCGCTGCTCATTCAGGAAAATGCCGACCCGGATGTGCGGCGCGATCTCGACCAGTTCTTTCGCCGCCTTGTGCCGCCGTCCGACGACCCGTCCATGCGCTGGATCGTGCACACGCTGGAAGGGCCTGACGACATGCCGGCGCATATCAAGGCGGCGCTTACCCAGGTCTCCATCGGCATTCCCGTGGCGGGCGGCCGGCTGGTGCTCGGCACCTGGCAGGGGCTTTATCTCTTCGAACATCGCGACCGGCCGCACCGCCGCGAAATCGTCCTGCATCTCGGCCCTTGACGGAACCGATTTGCGAGATCGTACGTTCTTGCGGCGACGCAGGAACAGGAGAGACGCCCCATGGCAAACACCGAAAGCATCACCCACGCCGTCATAGAAGCGCTGAACGCGCGTGATTTTGCGGCACTCGCCGCCAAGGTGAACGAGGATGTCGCGATCTCCGGCATCGGCGAGGGGAGCGATAACGGGCGCGAAGCCCTGCGCGACCGTCTCGCCCGACATTTCGCAGCCCATGATGAAACCTATCAGGATGCGTTGGTGATGAGCGACGCGCTTGGCAACAATGTCGCCATTCGCCTCACGGCCCGCGATGCCTCCGGCGGCAGTTCTTCCCGCGAAAAGATCCTGCTGCTTGAGCTGGAGGACGGCACCATTACACGCATCGCTTTCTTCACCGGTTCATGAAGTTGAATGCAGTCTGAACGACCGCTTCGGGCTGCGTTCAGGCAAACGGTCCTAAGGTCTTCTCAATCGCCCGACGCAAACGGCCAGGGCAGAGCGAACAGGAGATCTCAATGACCAACTTTCTGAAAAATACCATGCTTGCCGCTCTTCTCGGCCTCGGCGCTCTGACCGCCGTTGCCCCGGCTGCATCGGCTGCAGATATCAGCCTCTCCATCGAGCAGGTCGGTTACCGCAACGGGTTCCTCGAAGTGCAGGACTACGGCCGCGGCGGCTGGGACCGCCAGGACCGCTGGGATCGTCGCGACCGGTGGGATCGCCCGCGCAACTGGGACCGCGGTGGTCGATGCTCCCTGGGCTTCGCCGTCGCAAAGGCCCGTGATTTGGGCTTGCGTCGCGCCCAGGTCGTTGCGGTGGATGGCCGCAAGGTCGTCGTCGAAGGTGTCCGGCGTGGCGATTACAGCCGCATAGTTTTCGCCAACGACCGCCACTGCCCGGTTCTCTGGCGTTAAGGAGAGTGGGTTTCCCATTCGTCTTGTCACCCCCGGCCGGCGAATGGCCACCCTCTCGGCGCAAGCCGGGAGGGTTTTTGCGTTTTAGGGCGGACAAGCGCGCGTGCCGATGTACCGGAGCAATGGCCCCGTGAAAAGCGATGGCTGTACCGGAAGGTGTTGCGGAGCCGCTGCCATGGGGCGCCCCGCTCGGCCGGCTATACGGCCTTGATCACCAGGATCCACGCGCTGCTGGCCCTCCCACTCATGGAGAGATTCCGGATCGTGAAGTGGATCGCGCCATTATCCCGGCCATGGCTGAGTGTTTCGGGAAACACCGTTCCAGGCAGAGACTTTGGCCTGTCTCACCGACCATCCCCGCCGCCGCCGTCCCCTTTCTGGTCAAAACGCGCGCAACGCATTCAGGCGTTGTCTGCACTCAAGACGTAGGGCTTGCAGGAACTGAGACTGTTCCAATGCCAGTGGCAGTTGGCCGCCGCGCAAAACAAAAAGGGCCGGTCTCCCGGCCCCCAATTCAGCATGTCGGTTCGCGACGGTTATTTGCCGAGCGCGAAGGTCACGTTGACGACGACGGAATAGCTGTTTTCTCCGGTGGCGAGTGGAACGGCGCCGCCTTCGGCGGCATAATCCTTCGCCATGGCGCGCATCATCGGCATGGGTTCGGCGCGATAGCTCGTTTCCGAGATTTCCAGAACGCGGCCAAGCCCGACGCCGGCAGCGTCCGTCAATTCCTTGGCCTTGGCCATGGCGTTTTCGACGGCCTTCTTGCGCGCGGCGCTGACAGCCGTTTCCGGCTTGTCGTTGGTAAAGCGGATGCCGCCGCCCTGGTTGGCGCCGAGCGTCACGGCCTTGTCCATGATTTCGCCGAGCTTGGAGAGATCGCGCACGCGCAGCGTCACCGTGTTGGTGACCTGGAAGCCGGTGAGCACCGGCGGCGGGTTTTCCCCGTTCGAGCTCTGCGGATACTGATACTGCGGGTTGATCATGAAGCCGGAGGTCTGCAGATCGCGCTCTTCGATGCCGGCGTCCTTCAGCGCGGCGAGGATTTCGGCCATGGCCTTGTTGTTGGCGTCGAGGGCCTCGCGTGCAGTCTTGGCATCCTTGACGACACCGAGGTCGATCAGCGCCATGTCGGGCGCCACTTCGGCCGAGCCTTCGCCGGTGACGACGATCGTTGCTTCGCGCGGCTTTGCCGCCTCTTCGGCCTTGGCCGCGAGCGGAAGGGCTGCGGCAAGAGCAAGCGAAAGCGCGATAAGGCCGGCGCCGGTGCGGCGACCGAGGATTCCGTGGGCCATATTGGAATATCTCCTGATAGTTGTGTCCCTTGCGCCGTTCTTCGCTTGTCATTGTGTAGAGAATACGGCGGTGCTTGTGAGGGAAGCCGATTTCGTCTAGACGATTTCCAACCGTCGGCTGCCATTGACCGACGGCCCCGGCAAACAGCCGGCATGGGCCTGTAGCTCAATGGTTAGAGCCGGCGGCTCATAACCGCTTGGTTGGGGGTTCGAGTCCCTCCGGGCCCACCATTCCCCATCATCCAACATAGTCCAGCTTGGATGATGGGATACGAGATAATCGCGGTTTTTCAATGGGTTTTAGCGCTGTAGCTCGCCGCGAATTTTCGGAATTTTGACACAAGAAACCGGAATTCTTGATTTTCCGAACACCCTGACAAAAAGCCGCCCTAAGGGCGGCTTTGTCGTTTTCGAATCGGCGGTCTTGCTCAGCCCTTCTGTCCGGCCATGCATCTCACCAACGCGGCACCGGCCTTCGTCGACCCTCGCGCTTTGAGGAGGTGAGGCCGGTCACTGATGCCGTCTTTGATCGCGACCTGCTTTTCAGCTCTGACAAACGCAACCACGAAAGTCTCCGAGTTTCCTACGGAGAGAGCGGTTTCAGACACTGCAAGATTGTCTGCCACCGTCCCTACAGTGCCGGACTGGCCGACCAGCCTTTTGCCGTCGATCGCGAACTCTAGTTCGGGGGTGATGTCATTGAGGCTGTCCTCAAAGGCGAAGCCAGGCACAGCTCGAACCGTGAGGCCCTGCTTCGCAGTGTCGCAGAAGATGATAACGCCTGATCTCGTTGAGCTTGAATAGGAGACAGTGGTTCTATTTCCCCCGGAAAACGGGTCATCTTCGCTTTCCACGCTCCAGCTCTCAAAGCCAGCGAGAGCCGGCGTGGATAGGGCCAATAGCCCAGCGCAAACCGATAAGAAAAATCGCATTGCAAACCCCTTTTTACCCTGCAACCTAAAGTCATTTACACAGATCAACGCGGCATTGCCAACTGGCTCGGCGGCGGAGTGATGAGAACTTCCTTCACGCTACTGTTTCGACCCTTCCCGGCAATCGAGTAGGTGCAATCCAGCTCCTCGATCGAGAAGTCTTTGAACGTATCGTAGACGCCTTGAGCTGCGTTTAAGGACAAAATGAAGGTGCCTTGAAGCCTCTTTAAGGCCACTGCCATGTCCGCAAACTGGTCGCGGCCAAATGCATCGGGTCCGTAATCCTTTTCGTTCCCCCAGTAGGGTGGGTCGAGATAGAAGAGCATCCCCGGCCGGTCATAGCGCTCGATGAAGGCGCGCCAGGGCAGGCATTCAATGACAACACCGGATAGGCGTTCGTGGATGTCTTCCAAGAGCGGCGCTAACTTCAGAAGATTGAAGCGCGCCCCTCCGTGGCGAACGACCCCGAAGTTTTGTCCCTGGACTTTCCCCCCGAACGCGAGGCGCTGGAGGTAGAGGAACCGAGCTGCACGCTCCAGATCCGTCAGCGTCGAGGGGTCAGTCTTCAGAAGCCGTTCGTACTCGCGGCGGCTTGTGATCTGAAACCGTAGCACCTCCATGAACTGCTGATAGTGCCGCTGGAGGATGCGGAAGAGATTGGCGACATCGCCGCTGAAGTCGTTAATGGCCTCCATGCGTGGCTGCATGGTCCTGCGAAGGAAGATACCGCCCATCCCGACGAAGGGCTCGGCATACCCGTCGTGCTGAATGGCGTTGATCTTCCTGATGATCGTTTTGGAAAGGATACGTTTGCCGCCGATATAGGGAGCGGCGGGAGAGACCGGGGAAACCGGCAACAAATTCACCATTTCTAAGAACTCACGACGTAATCACGATCCGCCCTGCAGGGTACGGGTGTGACGGTTGTGCATTGCTGCTGTCGGACGGGTCTGGTCGCCAAACTTAGGCCCGTCGTTTGAGGCGTTTCAGCGCCTCGGCCACCCGGTCAGGATGTACGCCAAAGCGAGAGGCCGGCTCCGGCAGCGCCGGCAAGTATTTGAAGCGAGAATGCCACCGGCAGTGCTGGGTCGATAAAGGGCGAGAGCACCGTCAGGATCGCCGCTGTCGCCGCGCCCCAGGAGATTGAGCCGAACAGCAATGCTACCAGCCTGAGGAGGCTATCTGCCTCCTTTTGCAGTTCCTTTCGGTCCATCAACTTTTCTCCTTCCTGACGGCTTCGATGTTGTTGGTGTATGAGGCGGTGCCGGTGAACACGTGGGTGATGCTGTCGATCGACCATTGGCCATCCGCATCGCGGTCGAGGCCTGAAACGGTCATCATCGCTTCCGCCTGGCGCGTTTCCTTGCCGATCACGGTTAGCGAGAGCTTTTCCTCCTCGCGGTCCTGATTGTTGCGCTGGCCCTCGACGGCGGCCTTCGCCTCGTCCTCGCTCTGGAATATTTCCGGGATCTCGTAGACCGCGCCTTCGCCGACCTCTTCAACCTTCTTGCGGATCGCTTCCTGGGCATCATGCCAGTGGGCGCGGATCGTGCCGTACCTGGCGCGCGCGGTGCCGCGCAGGCGCCAGGCGCTTTCCCCATGCAGATCGTCCGGACCGATCACCACAACAGGCATTGCCGCGCCGCTGATCGAGATGCCCTTGCCCTTGCGTGCGAAGATCAGGTGACCGTCCTTCATGACAGGCATGGCGCCGAATCGGTGGCCGAGCTGGGTAAGGAGATGAAGGTCGCTTTCGTTGAGCTGTGCCCGATAGGGGATCTTGATCTTCGCGAGATCCGGATCGACGGCAGGGGTGAGACCAGCTTCTCCGGCGATCGTCGACACGATGTCCTCGACAGTCTTCTCGTCGAAGGCGCGGTTGCGCTTTTCCTTGATCTTGTCGCCTGGCGCGCCTGCGCGGCCGATGACGGTCAGGCGGCGTAGGGGGCCGGTTTTCTCGGCGTCTTCGACGGTATAGGTGCCAATGCGGCGCGGGCCACCAGTCTCGCGATAGCCGCCGCCAAAGACGATGATGCTGCCCTTGCGCGGCCGGTCGATCCTGTCGCCGGCATTGTCCAGCTCGATCGTGATGCCGTCGCTCTCTATGCCGGTGCCATCGGTGACCGTCGCTTTGATCAACAGTGGCGCGACCAAGCCGGACACGTTGCGCCCGTCGATCGAGCAGAATATCTGCGGTGTGAAACCCTTCATGTGAAGATCCGGATGGTTGCGGCCGCCGCCGGCGGCTCTTCAGGAAGATCAGGCAGGACCAGGCGCAGCCCGGCGGGTAGCATCGGCGGCGATCGGGCAAGGATGGGGTTCGCTTCGAGGAGCGCGATAAGACCTTCCGGCCGATCGCCATAGGCACGCCAGGCGATCTCGTCGGCCATTTCCCCATCCGATGTGATGTGGATCCTCGCCATGGTCACCGCCCAAAGAACGAGATGCCGCCCAGGCCCGGCCCATCACGGCCAAAGCGGGTGAGCGAGGCAATCAGGGCGATCATGCCCGGCCGGCCAAGCCGGTCGAGATAGGCCTCGTCGGTTTCCACCGAGGTCAGCGCGTACCAGCCGAGCATCTTCATATCGCCCCGGATCAAAGGAAGTGGCGTGCCAGCATCGCCGATCGCGCGCAGCGCATCGATCGCGCTTTCCTTTTGACCCCTACGATGACGCGGGAAGAGCGCCGCCTCGAAGGTGAATTCACCCGGCCCACGGCCGAGGAATTGTAGGGCATTCTCACCGGAGATACGTTCCGTCGAAGGCCAGCGCCATTCGTCGAAACGGGTTATTCGCTTGGGGGCAACGCCGCGAAGCTCGCACGTAAAGGGTCCGAACTGGAGGAGCGTCGACATTGTCAGCCCACGTCGGCTAGCGCGCCGGCCAGCCGCCTTTCCAACTCGATGCCGATGCTGTTCACGCCGTCAGCCGCGTCCTTGACACCGTGCAAATTGATCTGGCCGATGGTGACGCTCGGAACCTGACGAGCCGCGATGGCTGGCTTGTCCGCTGACGAACCTTGCCCGCCCCGGTCGGACGTGTCTGATGCGATCTTTACCGCTAGCCCCTGGGCGGCGCGGGCAACCTGTTTCCTGTTCTCGCGAACGGGCTGGTCGTACCGGTCAGCCCTTGCCAGCGCGCCGTCAGCCACATCTCGTGCCATGGCGTCGGCCGCGCGAGCGGGACTGTCCTCGCCCTCGATGCCGCCGGCGAGCTGCTGGGCAATCTTCCTGCCCATGACCGGGAGCTTGCGCAGCGGGCCGATCTTCGCCGGGCTTTGTGGAACGCGGTTTGCTACGGGCTGCACCAGCGCCTTATTGGCAGCGGCGGCGACGGCGCCGGCGCTGGCCTCAAGGCCGGCCGCAAATTGGTTGCCAGCCTTCTGCCCTGCCGCATAGGTGTTGACGCTACCGGCGATCTGCTCGACTGCGCGCGCCGAGCTTTCCATCGCGCGTTCGCCCTTCTTGCCCCCTTCCTCGACGCCCTTCGCAAAGCCATCGCCAGCGTTCTGTCCAAGCGCCGGCGCCGATCGGGCGAGGTCGCCCAGGATCCCAACGCCATTGCCGGATGTGCCCCGGCCTGTCGCGGGCGTGGCGCGCCTTGCCGGTTTATCGACCGGCTCTGACTTCTCCAGGGCACCTAGGATCCCGGATCCATCGCCGGCTGTTTCTCGTGCCGACGTGACTGTCTGCGCCCGCTTTTCCTTGCGAGGTGCAGGCTTCATCGGGTTCATGATGCTCAAGAGTTCTGCATTTTCCCGGTGGAAAGGTCGGGTCTCAACGGCAAATTGGTCGCGCGCGTCGAAGTTCGGCCACGCGGCTTTGCCCAGCAGGAATTCCTTCCACCAGGAGGGAGCCTGGCCGTTCCCCTCCATCCGGCTGCGGCCGTATTCGGAGTAGGCATCGCGCGTGCGCTCTTCCGCGCCCTTCAGCTCGGCATTGTCGATGATGCGGGCTAGGACGATATCACCCTGCTTTGGCCGGAGGCTAAGCCCGCCGTCGCGGTCATAGTTCGCGTTCTCGACCCTCTTGATAGCGCCCGAAACCTGCTCGCGCCCGGTGCCCTTGCCATAACGCTCTTGGAACCAGCGGGCGGTGCCGGGCTCGGCCGGCAGGTTGTCTTCGCGTCGCGACGGGATGGGCGTACGGCCGAAAGTGATGCCGAGGAAGGGTTGTGTGTGCCGGCCGACCGAGGCTTTGGCTTTTCCCTCCTCGTAGACCTTCCGCCCGCGTAGACGCTCTTCCATCTGGTCGAGATACGTCATGATCGACGGGATTTCGCCGCGTCCCTTCTTCGCCAAGGCCTGCTCGTAGAGATAGGCGCCGTCCATGGGACCTGCGTTCGGATTGATCTTCTTATAGCGGGCGCCGAACTCGTCGCGGCTGCTGTCGACCATCTCCTGTGTCTCGCCAGCGACGGCTGCACGACGAGCGTCGATATCCTCCATCGCCTTCGACAGGCGGTTCATAGAGTTTGTGACGACGGGGAGCGCCTTCGAGCCGATCTGCTCGGCCTGGTTCTGTATGTTGGCGGAGAAGCGGTTCCAGGCCTCATTCGCATTGTCGGTCGCCGTCGCGAAGTCACGCATGACGGTTCCACCTGCATTGCCATAACGGCCGATCGCAGCCTCGATCTCCGGGATCTTGTTGACGAGGGCGGATAGCGCCGAGTTCGCCTGGACGTCCGGCATCAGCTCCTTCATCTTGAAGGTGTCGCCCCTTGTGACATCCTTAATCTTCTTCAGCATTTCGAGAACGGGCGAAACACCGCGCTTGTTGGCGTCGGCAAACACTTTTTCGACGTTAATGCCCATCTTCTTGGCGTTCTTGATGAAGTCGCCGGAGGTCATCTTGTCGAGCATGTTCTCGAAGTTCGTCGCCGCCTCGTCAGAGGTGCCGGCGGTGGCGCGGATCTCCTGCGCCATGGCAGCGAAGCCGCGAACGCCCTGCAGGCCACCTTCACCTAGCTTGGCCATCTTGGCGAAGATCGACGGCGCATTGCGCGCCATGTCGCGCACTTCGAACTGGCCTTCCTTGCCGGCGAGCGCCATGGCGTCGAAGGCGTCCATCATCTCGCCGGCGCCAATCTTCATGTTGTTCTGCAGGGCGACGGCCGTCTTGCCAGCATCGGCCGTTTCGGCACGTGTTGCCTTGGCGAAAGTTAGCACGCTGTCAGTCATGCTGGAGGCGTTCTCGGCATTGAGGCCACCGGCCATCAGCTCACCGAAAACGCCGTACGCACCGATCGTGCCCACGCCACGACGGGCGCCGGCGGGCTTGAGGATCTTGTCGTAAAGCCTGGCTTTTTCGTCGGAATACTCGCCAAGCACCTGGAGCTGGTCACGCTCGTATTCGATACGGGCAGACAGCTCCATGGTTTCCTTGGCGACCAGGCCGACGCCGGCCGCACCGCCAACGCCCAGACCGAGGCCGCCGATAAAGGCCGCGCCAACGCCGTGCATGGCGGAAAGGCCAGCCGTTGCGCCGGCGGCGCTGGCCTTCGCCTGGAGCTGGCTCTTGCGGATAAGGCGATCTTGCTGGACAGAAAGCGCGGCCGCCTCGGCTTTCTGCCGGCGCATCGCCTCCGTCTGTTGGCGCAGCGAATTAGCGGCGCGGGTCTGGCCGGCCGCCATCCGGTTGCCGGCGTCGGCAATCCGGTTTTCGGCGCGGGCGAGGTCGGAGGCTTCGCGGCCGGCGCCATCGGCGGCGCGGCCGAGATCACGAAGGGAGCGCTCGCCGGCTTTCGCCTTGTCGAGGCCCTTAGTCAGAAACTCAATGACGACTGACGCTTTCATCGGCCCTTAAACACCCCTTTTAAGCAACGTCAAAAGCGCCTTGAGCGCGGTGTCCTGGGACGATCGCCGGGCGCGGGCGGTGATGGCGAAAAAGCGCAGGCGCTCCAGGGTGAAGCGCCTGAGATCGGAGAACGGGAACGGATAGACGGTCGCGATCTCCTCGATAGCCGACAGAAGGGCTATTTCGCCGCGCCGCCCTTCGAAGGGTCCTCGTCGCCGTTCTCCACCTTCCACTGGGCGTCGTACCAGTTCGACACCTTGACGATATCGACCGGCTTCAGCTTGCGCATGACGGACATGGTTACGCCGGCGCAGATGGCCGCGACGCCGGCCTCCAGTTCGGCCCGGCTGGCATTCTCGCGCAGCTGCTGCGATGCGTCGAAGTAATCGCCGGCCTCCATTTCGCGCAGGGTCAGCGACGTGATCTTCTGGAACGTGTCTCCGGAGGGGAAGTCGATCGGTCGCGAAAGCGGGATAGTGACCTCGGTCATCAGCGCCTCCCGATCGCGCGCATGGCGCCGTCAAGCAGATTGCCGGATCCCGCGTCAATGATGCCCGCTTCGGGATCGATGTGCATCTCCAGGATGCCGTTGCGGAACCGGCGATAGGAGGTGATGAAGAGGGAAAGCTTCACGCCTTCCAACTTCTTGCGGTCCCAGTCGGGGAATTCGAGGTCGAGCGTGGCATTTGCACGAATGGCGATCATGCTCGACGTCTGGGACTTGGTGTCGAACAGCTCCTGGCGGAACTGGAACGGCTGCGGCACGCGGACGGCCAGGCCGAAAGCACGCATCGCGTCCGGATCGAAGGTGTAGAGCGTGAGCGATGCCGTCAGCTCCTCCATGATCATAGGCGCGGAGGTCTCGCCGGCCGCGCCACCACCATTCACCTTTTCGCGGATCCATTTGAAATCCGGTTCTTCGAAGGTGGCGGCCTCGGCAAACTTGCCCTTGCCATCGATGAACGCCGACCAAAAACGACCGATATCTTTCATGTCTGCGGCCCCCTTTAAGCTGCGGCGAGTTCGCGGACGATATCGTCCACGAGCACGTCGAAATATTTGATGTTGCGGCGGCTGCCGATCGAAAGCGCATGGATTGGCGGGGTCTCCTCGGCGTCGAACTCGACGCGGAGCTTGCCCGCACGAAGCTGGCCGTTGGAGTTCTGGCCGGGCAGGAAGAATGCGCGGCCGCCAAGGATGGCACCGGCTTCCTTGAAGTCGAGTAGCTTGTCGTCGAGCGAGGAGATCGCTTCCACCACCGCCGGCGCCGTCATGGGCGCGTCGATGATCGGCTTGAAGCCTTCAGCGAGCATCTCCTCAATGGCGAAGCGTGTGCGCACGACGTTGGAGAACATCCAGTTGTCGTCCGACGAGGCCGAGAGACCACCCCAGAAACGCCAGCCCTTCTCGCGGACGAAGGTGTTGATGCGGCTCTCGTTGAGGAGATGGCTTTCCGTGTCCGGATCGAGCATGTCGAAGGAGATGCGGCGCTCGGTGTTGACCATGGCGCCGACTTCGGCATTCGACCAGGAGACCCAGAAACCGGCGGGCTTCTTGCTCTCGGCGTCGCCGGCGCGAATGATGCGGATGCCGAGGCCGATGACGAAAGCCTCGGGCGGCTGAACGGCATTGATGCCCGTGTCCGGATCCGGAGCGATAACGCGGGGATCAACGATGTCGAGCACCATGGAGCCGAAGTCGTCGCGGTACTCGATCGCCGCCTCTTTCGTGGTGCCAGGACCAGCAACGACCATGCGGGCGCGCTGGCGCTCCAGCCAGGGCACCATGGCAGTGACGAGCGGGTTTGCCGCGTCGTCGATCCGCTGGCCGCTGAAACCAGGCGCCATATAGATCTTCGGCTTGAAGCCAAGTTCGGAGCGTGCACCCTTGAAGGCATGCCAACCCGTCATGGACCCGGCCGAGCCGACCATGTTGGCGATTGTTGCCTCGGCGTCGGCGCCTTCCGTGACGCGCACGATTGCGGTCTTCGGAATATAGGTACCGCCCGAGGCCGCGATCATGTTGTTGATCTGGTCGCGCAACGTGCCAGTGGCGCCGAGCGCCGTAAGCTGGTCCGGATCGCCGGTGATACCGATGGGCGTGTTCAGCGGGAACTTCGCGTTATCGGCGGCTGGCGCCGTGCCGATGATGCCGACCGTCGCCTGGTCGACGACTGTCAGGCTGATATTGCCATCCGGCACGGGCTCAATGCGAACGCCGTGCTGATAAGTGAGTTCGGGCATGGAAGCCTCCGGGCTTGGGGTGTCCCGGTAGGCATGCCAGCGCAAGGCGCAAAAAAAGAGGGTCTAAATTTAGACCCTCAGTGCGATTGCTATGAGATGCATCGTGAGAATGTCTCAAGCGCGCAGTCGGCGCAAGAGACCTATAGGCCAGCCGCCCAGATCCAAAGAGCATCGACCTCCGCAGCGGGAAGATCGAACGCGGCCGAGAGGTCCGCGACAAGCGGGTGGTCGCGTTCATATGTCGTCGCATCCTGCCATTCGATCAAGGCGGCCGCGCGATCCATGGGGTCGTTGATTGCCGTAATACGCGTCTCGACGTCCTCGGTAGTGATGCCGATAGATAGAAGGCCGAGGCGGGCCTGCCGCTTGGTGAGCGCGCCGATCGGCGCCACGGGCGCTACATACGGCGGGATAATGTTGCCGAGCGCTTCCCATTCGGCGATCATGTGCCGATGGCGGTTTGCCATGCTGTCTGGCACCAGCATGCGAGCATCGTCGATGGTGGCGTCGATATCGCCGATGGCTGTGTATCCGTGCACAATCATGCTCAAAGCTCCGCATCCGCTGAATAGTGCCAGATCATGTTGTCGCCGGCAGCCGACGCCAGGGATGTCTCGCGATAGCCCGTGGTGGAAACCGACGTGGGGGCAGCAGCGATATCAGTGCTGTTGTTCCGGACCATCCCGGTTGCCCCCGTCGAACCGCTAAAGCTTGTAATCGTGGGGGTAGTCCGCTTGCGGGTCAGGAAGCGCAGCGTGTGCAGGATGCTACCCGACCCTGCGGCGCGCATGCTGATGCTTCCGGCGGCGACGCTGGCGGTGCCTGGCACCGTCTCTAGCTCGTAGCTTTTCTCATAGTAGCGCTGGCACAATGCCAGCTCCTGGGCGGGGTGACGCGGCTCGAACGGATCATCCTCCGTGCTGGCGTCACCTTCTACAATTGACACACGCGCAATGTCGAATGTCCCGGATTGCTGCCCCAAATTGCCGGTGCGAGCATTGAACGAGGCGCCGGCATCAAGCCAGAAGAAGACCGAAAGGCAATCGTTGCCGTCCGTCCCGAGGGTTTTGCCGGCGATCGAGGGAATATCGACGACGACGGTGAACCTTTGCCAGGCCGCCGTGAGGGCGAGCTTCACTGCGCCGATCCCCGGCACGAAAGCGGAGGGCGCACCGCCGGCGCCGAACTGCTGGACGAGTTCGGCCGCGATGCTCCGGGGTACATCGGCCTTCGCATAAAATGTTAGGGTCGCTCGCTTACCAGCGAGCACAGACACCTTTTCGATCCGCTGTTCCTTGATGACATAATTACCGGCGCCGGCAACGGATGCGACGATCGTCCGGCTGAAGTAAGCCGGCGAGCCCGGCACGTCGGTTTGCCCCATTGCGAAGGCCTGCCGGGAGGAAGTTTTGGTGCTGCCGGAATGGAAGTTGCGCCAGCGATCGTCGCTGCCATAACCCGACATGGTCTGCGATGGCCCGCGCTGCCAGATATCGAAATTGCCGTTGACGATTTTGTTGCGAAACCCGGCGAGCACGCCCGCCCCGATATTGGCGCGCGCCTGGCCGCGCTCAGCGAGTGAAAAACCGTTGGCCGCGTCGGCCCGCACGCGCTTGCCGATCAGCGCTTCAAGCTTGCCGAGCGTGTCGGCGCCGGCGCTTGCCGTGCCGAGAATGTGGGCTTCGAGAAAGTCGAGCGCCGCATCGATTTCCGCCTCGGTCAGCGTGCCGACCTGCTCGGCCGTCACGGCATGCGGATTGTCGAGGCGGGCAGTATGGGCGCCCAGGGCGGCCGAGGTCGCTCGGGTATTGATGCGACTGTTCGCTTCGGCAAGACCATCGACATGGGCCTGCTGTTCGGCGTCGGACGTGAAGCGCTTCAAGGGCGTTTCAAGAATACGGTCGGGCGTAAACCCGTCCTCGGTCTCGTCGATCAGTTCCTGCATCGCCTCCGACTTGATGGCGATGTCGGAGGTGATCTTGTTGAGCAGGGCATCGACATCGAGGCGGTTGCCCTGCTCGAATGCTTCCTTCACCAGCTCGACGGCATCCGTGCGCTGGTCCAGGTCGCGCAGGATGGCATTGAGCTTGGCAAGAACATCGTCGCCCTCGCTGATCTTGTAGCGTTTCTCGTACGCCCTCATGATTACGCCGCCTTCCGGCCCGCGAGATATTCGAAGTTGAAGACCTTGCGATGATTGTTGGTGGTGTATTCCAGCCGGAATTTCACGACGCCGACCGGCGCTACTGGGTGGAACGTCCACTCGTAAAGGGTCGCGGCTTCCTGGTCGGGACGGCCGGCTTCTCGGCCCGGCACGACACGATGCGCCGTTGCGGCGGCGAGCG
>CBFGOD010000052.1:0-14684 GCA_965650295.1 uncultured Shinella sp.
TTCTTCATCTGCTCGGTCGAGCCCTTGCGCGAGGCGGTGATGCCCTTCATGTAGCCGGAATTCTGGTAGACCGTGTTGAGCGGCGGCAGGTGGTCGCCGAAGATGACGATGATCGTCTCGCGGTCGCGGTTCTTCGCCCAGTCCATCAGCATGTTCAGGCTCTGGTCGGCTTCCTTCACACCCTGCGCATAGCTGGCCAGCATGCGATTGTCGCGTGCATCGAGCTTGCCCTCCGGGGTGATGTCCGTCTTCGTGTAGCGCCCGTCGTCATAGGGGCCATGGCCCTGCAACGTCACGGTGAAGAAGAAGAACGGGTCTTCCTGCTGATCGGCCTGGCGGATGATCTCCTTGGTCAGCGCCTCGTCGGAGGTGAAGTTGCCACGCTTGGCGAGCGGCGGCATCTTGTCGACGTCCTTGAAGGTCTCGAAACCGAAGGCCTTGTAGACGCTCGAACGGTTCCAGAACCAGCCCGAGAACGGATGGATGGCGCGCGCCGTATAGCCTTCCGCGCGGAAGAACGTGGCAAGCGAGGGGATCGGCTTGCGGATATACTGCTGGTACGGAATGCTGCCGGTCGGCAGGAAGGCGTTGGAGAAGCCCGTCAGCGCCTCGAATTCGATATTGGCCGTCAGGCCGCCGAATTCCGGCGAGAAGACGTGGCCGCCCTGGTTTTCGCGGATGACCGGCATCGGATCCTGCGAGAGCTTCACGCTGTCGATGCGCGTCGGATCCCACAGCGATTCACTCATCAAGACGATGACGTCGGGCTTGGAGCGGTGCGTCGTGCCGAAGGGCAGCGGCTTGGAGGGGATCTTGTCGATGGCATCGACCATGTAGCCGCCGGGCGCCTGGACATTGGCCATCGGCAGGTTGATGGCGAAGGCCATGACGAAGCCATTGTGGCGATAGTTCTCCGCCTGGTCCCACATGATCGGGAAGACTTTCAGACGGTCGCGCACCCAGGAGAACTCGTTGTAGTCCATGATGGACGCGAAGCCGGCCAGCAGCGGCAGCGCGATGGCAAGGCGTGCAAGACGTTCCTTGCGCGTCAGAGGCCGGAACCGGCGCCAGGCGAAGACCCAGAGGCTGACGAGGCCGACGACGGCAGCGACGATGGCGATGGCAAGGCCGGCAGCGGTCCAAGGACGGTCCTGCACGAGAACCGGCATCAGTTCCATGATCTGGCGGCCGAACAAGAGGTCCGTCGGATAGAGCGGGTCGGTCAGGAAGACCTGCTTCTGCTGCGAGATGACGCCCATCAGCACGACGAGCGGTGCGATGAACAGCACGCCCTTGTGCTGGCGGCCGATCAGCGCATCAAGCGCGAGATAGGTGAGGAAGAAGACGCCGGTCGTGGTCCAGGCGGGCTGTTCGAGATTGGTGAAGTAGAGCCAGGTCTGCTCGAAGGAGCCACGCGTGATGACTTCGACGGCAACGACGGTCAGCAGTGCCAGAAGGCCGGAAACGGCAAGCGACCGCAGGATGGCGAGCGCCTTGGCGCGGCGCGCGAAGAATCCCGCCTCGGCGGCAAGTCCTTCGGTGGTTTCTATCGCCACGGCTGCGGGATTAAACAGGGCCAAGGCCGTCTCCAAACTTCATGAAACTTTCGTGTATCTGTCATACGGATGTCATCTTGAACAGGAGATGAACGGTTTCTGCAACGTTCTCCGCATGCTTTGGTTCCCTCTGTTGCATTGCCGCAATGGCGCCGGGAACCCGCTGAAAAGCAGGAGGTTGACGCGAAAGCGCGAGCAGGCGTCGGCTTTTCATTTCCAAAGCGCCCGTCATGCTCTAAACAGCTTCTCGACCGTTCGAGAGTGCGGGCTGCGCAGGATCGGACACCATGCAAAGACGGGTCTGCAGACATGAATTCCGAGACTGAAAAGGCGACGCTCCGGATCGCGGTTGCGCAATTGAACCCTGTTGTCGGCGACATCTCCGGCAATCTCGCCAAGGCGCGGGCGGCCCGCGAGGATGCGGCAAAGCAGGGTGCCGATCTGCTGCTGCTCACGGAACTCTTCATTTCGGGCTATCCGCCCGAGGATCTCGTGCTGAAGCCCGCCTTCCTGAAGGCCTGCCGCCGTGCCATCGAGGATCTCGCCGCCGACACAGCGAATGGCGGTCCCGGCGTCATCATCGGCTTTCCCCGCCAGGACGAGACCGGCCGCTTCAACGCCGTCGCCGTCATCGACGCCGGAAAGGTGATTGCCGTCCGAGACAAGGTGGACCTGCCGAACTACGGCGAATTCGACGAGAAGCGCGTCTTCGACCAGGGCGCCATGCCCGGCCCGGTGAATTTCCGCGGTGTGCGGCTCGGCATTCCGATCTGCGAGGACATCTGGGGCGATCTCGGCGTCTGCGAGACGCTGGCCGAAAGCGGCGCGGAAATCCTGCTCTCGCCGAATGGCTCGCCCTATTATCGCGGCAAGGTCGATATCCGTCACCAGATCGTGCTGAAGCAGGTCATCGAAACCGGCCTGCCGTTGCTCTATGCCAACCAGCTCGGCGGCCAGGACGAACTGGTCTTCGACGGCGCGAGCTTCGCCTTCAATGCCGACAAGACGCTCGCCTTCCAGATGAGCCAGTTCGAGGAGACCGTCGCGCTCGTCACCTTCAAGAAGGACGGCGACAACTGGGTCTTCGACGGCGGGCCGATGTCGCGCATTCCGGAAAAAGAGGAGGCCGACTACCGTGCCTGCCTGCTCGGCTTCCGCGACTACGTCAACAAGAACGGCTTCAAGAATGTCGTGCTCGGCCTCTCCGGCGGCATCGACTCGGCCATCTGCGCCGCCATCGCCGTCGATGCGCTGGGCGAGGAGCGGGTGCGCTGCATCATGCTGCCCTACCGCTACACCTCGCAGGATTCGCTCAAGGACGCCGCCGATTGCGCAAAAATGCTCGGCTGCCGCTACGACATCGTGCCGATCGAGGCGCCGGTGACCGGCTTCCTCTCCGCTTTGTCGGAGACCTTCGAAGGCACGGAAGAGGGCATCACCGAGGAAAATCTGCAAAGCCGCACGCGCGGCACGATCCTGATGGCGATTTCCAACAAGTTCGGTTCGATGGTCGTGACGACCGGCAACAAGTCCGAGATGTCGGTGGGCTACGCTACGCTCTACGGCGACATGAACGGCGGCTTCAATCCGATCAAGGACCTGTACAAGATGCAGGTCTATGCGCTTTCCAGCTGGCGCAACACCCACCTGCCGCCGGGCGCGCTCGGCCCGACGGGCGAGGTGATCCCGAAGAACATCATCGACAAGGCACCGTCCGCCGAGCTGCGCCCGAACCAGACCGACCAGGATTCGCTGCCGCCCTATCCCGTCCTCGACGACATCCTGGAATGCCTCGTCGAGATGGAGATGAGCACGGAGGACATCGTCGCGCGCGGCCATGACGTCAAGACGGTACACCGCATCGAACACCTGCTCTACATCGCCGAATACAAGCGCCGCCAGTCGGCGCCGGGTGTGAAGATCACCAAGAAGAATTTCGGCCGCGACCGCCGTTACCCGATCACCAACAGATACCGTGACCGGGGGTAGGGCGTGGCGGCGCCGGAGGATGCGCCGGGCGGGCGCCCGGCATTTACCGAGGAGGAGACCCGGCTGATCCGCCTGTGGTCTCTGAGCGAGTTTTCAGCGAGCAGACAGCTTTCCGCCCAGGCCGCCTATTTCGCGACGCCGGCGGTATTCGGCATCTACGGCATCGGGACGGGCAGCATTGTCATTCTCGGGGTGGCCTTCGTCTGCATCCTGCTTCTTCTGGCTTTCGGCCTCGTGACCACCTGGCGCGATCAGCAGAAGTTTGCGCTGATGCAATCCATCTGCCGTAAACTCACGGCGGGGAGCGAAGAGAGATAGGCGATGCGCAGCTCGGTCGAAATCCACAACATCGTCACCGGTGAGACGCGTGTCGTCTGGCAAACGGAGCAATTGGTCGAGGCGCCGAATTTTTCGCGGGACGGGCGGTTTCTCGTCATCAATGGTGATGGGTTGCTTTATCGGCTGGCGCTGGATGGACGCGAACCCGAGCGTATCGAGACCGGCTTTGCCATCAAGTGCAACAACGACCATGGACTTTCGCCGGATGGCCGTTTGCTTGCTATCAGCGACAAGGTGGAATTCGGCAAGTCGGCGATCTATGTGCTGCCGGTCGAGGGTGGCGTTCCCAGTCTTGTGACGCCGAACCTGCCCTCCTACTGGCATGGCTGGTCGCCGGACGGGGAAACGCTCGCTTATTGCGGCATTCGGGATGACGTTTTCGATATCTACTCCATTCCCGTTGCCGGCGGCCTCGAGCGGCGGCTGACCTTCGGTGAAGGGCGCAATGACGCGCCGGATTACGCGGCGGATGGGGAATGGATCTATTTTAATTCCAGCCGCACCGGCCGCATGCAGACATGGCGTGTGCGCCCCGATGGCTCCGAGCCGACGCGCATCACCGACAGCCCCTATGGCGACTGGTTCCCGCATCCGTCACCTGAAGGGAAGCATCTGCTCGTGTTGTCCTATGGCGGCGATGTCTTCGATCATCCGCGCGATCTCTATGTGCGGCTGCGCCTTATGGACATGGATGGCGGCAATGCGCGGATTTTGTTCGACCTTTTCGGCGGGCAGGGCACGATGAACGTGCCGAACTGGTCGCCCGACGGCAGCGAATTCGCCTTCGTGCGCTATGCGCCGGCCTGAACACAATTTGCAGTGCGTGCGGGTTAAGCTTTCACTCACCAGCCTGTTTAAGCGAATTTTGCGGTCTGCCAGCTAGCCTGTGTTCAACAATGCCCGAAACGGGCGGGGGACAGGCAGGGGTGACGATGGCGGATATGACGGAAGACGGCCGAACGGGGCGCCGCCGCAGGGTGCGTTTCGCGATCCGTGCCGCGGCCGTGATGATCGTCGGGCTTTTCGGCGCTGCGAATTTCTTCGTCCTCGACTATGCCATCGAACGTGCCGACAGCTTCGTCGCCGAGACCGAGCGCACGCTGGTGCGCAACGAGTTCAGCCACCAGATCGATCAGGTGGTACAGTACCAGAGCCAACTCTCCTTCTGGGACAAGAGCTTCAACGCGCTCGCCCACGGCATGCCGGACGATGACTTCGTGCGCGAGCAGATGCGTGACTGGATGTGGTCCGACTTCGGTTTTTCCTGGATGATCATGACCTCGCCGGACGGCGGGAAAATCCTCGGCGTGCATCGCGGAGAAAAGGTTTCCGATCGCAAGGCACGTGAAAAACTGCAATGGGTGAGCGATCTCACCCTGCGTGCCGAGCGCGCCTATCGCGAAGCGCTGTCACCCGACGGCGGCGGCTGGCGGGTGGCGCGCGCCAAGGAGGATCCGGATCTTCTGACGCCGGCGCTGCCGGAAATCCATGTTTCCGGCATGCGCCTCATCGACCGCGTCATGAGCATTGTCGTCGTTCAGGCGGTCGTTCCGAAATCGCTTCACGTTCCTGCAAGCCGGCTGGAGCCGACGCTGCTCATCACCGTCAAGCCGGTATCCCAGAAGATGCTGTCCAATGCCGAGCGGCGGCTTGGCGTGCACGATCTCGGCTTCACGCCGATCGTCACCGAGGAGCCGGGCCTCGTGATGACGCCCGTCGGCGGCGATGCCTATAATCCGATGGTCGCCTCCTGGCGTCCCAACATGCCGGGCTCCTTCGTCTGGCGTTCGGCGCTGCCGCAGATTGCGATCTTCGTGCTGGTCTTTGCCGGTGTCATGCTGTTCGTGACACTGCGCTTCTCCGCGCTGGTCAAGGCGCTCCAGCGCAGCGAGGCGAAAAATGCCTTCCTCGCCCGCCATGATCCGCTGACGGGCCTGAAAAACCGCAGCGGTTTCGATGAGGAGGTGCGCCACACCATCGCCAAGGGCAATGGTAAGCCGTTTGCGATCCTCGCGCTTGACCTCGACAAGTTCAAGGCCGTCAATGACCGGCATGGCCATGCGGCCGGAGATGCGGTGTTGCAGGCGATTGCCCGGCGTTTTTCCGAGCGTGTCGGCAGGCAGGGCTGCGTGGCGCGTCTTGGCGGAGATGAATTCTCCGTGCTCCTCGCCGGCGATTTTTCGCGCGAAATGCTCGTCGATCTCGCCGAAGCATTGGTACGCGACGCCCAGGTGCCGATTGCCTATGATGGCCAGCTTCTGCTTGTCGGCGGCAGTGCGGGCATTGCGCAATTCCCCGATCATGGCGGCAGCCTGCATGATGTGATGGTGATGGCCGATGCCGCGCTTTATGCGGCCAAGCACGCCGGCCGAAATCGCGCCGTTCATGCCGGTGATATCGATGATGGCGTCGTCGCCGAGGCCGGCGCTGCGCGCGCCGCCTGACGCACGATCAAAATCGTTCCGGGGCGTTTAGGGGCAGATGCGCGGCGCGGGCGGACTTGAACGCGCCGGCAAGCCGTGCGCATATCCTTTTCGTCAGGTGCCCGTTTGCGCGGGAGAATCGGGAATCCGGTGCGGGCGCAAATGCCCAGATCCGGAACGTGCCCAACGCTGTGACGGGGATGGCATGCATCTCAAAAGCTTGAATCGATTCAAGCTTTTGCCACTGGTTCTTGAACCGGGAAGGCAGATGCGGGCCGCGGGAACCGAAGTCAGAAGACCGGCCTGGCAAGATAGACCGAACCGCGCGGACGGCGGCAGGTTGTACGCATTGTTGGGGAGAAAACGATGCGAACAGAACTCTCGGACGCCCTTGTCCGGGCAGGCGCTTTTCCGTGCGAGGAGAGGCAGGCCGTCTACCGCGCCATAGAAACACGGCGCGACGTGCGCGACCAGTTCCTGCCGGACCCCTTGCCGGACGATCTCGTTGGCCGCCTCTTGCATGCCGCCCACAGCGCGCCGTCCGTCGGTTTCATGCAGCCTTGGAACTTTCTTCTTGTGCGCGGCGAAGAGACCCGCCGCGCCGTTCATGCGGCCTTCCTCAAGGCCAATGCCGAGGCGGCCGACATGTTTACCGGCGAGCGGCAGGCGCAATACCGGGCGCTGAAGCTTGAAGGTATCCTGAAGGCCCCTTTGTCGATCTGCGTGACCTGTGATCCAACGCGCGGGGGCACGGTCGTGCTCGGTCGCACGCACAATCCGCGCATGGATGTCTATTCCACCGTCTGCGCCGTGCAGAACCTCTGGCTGGCCGCGCGGGCGGAAGGTGTGGGTGTCGGCTGGGTCAGCATTTTTCACGACAGCGATATCCGAGACATTCTCGGCATTCCCGATCATGTGGAAATCGTCGCCTGGCTCTGCGTGGGCTTCGTCGATCAGTTGTATTCGGAACCGGAGCTGGCGGTGAAGGGATGGCGGCAGCGCCTGCCGCTGGAAGAGCTGGTTTTCGAGGAGCGCTGGCCGGAGATCCGGTAGAGTTTTGTTTTACCGCATTATCCTACGCCGAAGCAAATTCGCTTCGGCTGGAAATGCTCTGACGCGGCTCAGTTGACGCCGGCATCGGCCGGGCGGCCGAGATCGATGGCGGATTCGTTTTCTGGCAGGAAAGCCGGACCGACGGTGCGCACCTTGTTGTGGGTGGGATCGTAGACGCGATCCTCGATCTTTGCAGGGGTCTTCGCGGTCTCCTGCTTGTCCTTGCGGGTGGTGATCGTCGTGATGGAGCCGGTTTCCGGCAGGTCGCCGTCCGTCGCGCTCGCCGTCTCGCCCTTCATGGTCTTCTGGCGCTTGATCATCTCCTGATAATAGGCGGAGAGATTGCAGCCGCATGTGCCGGGCTTCGAGAGATCGCGCGTGCGATAGCTGAAGGCGTGTTCGAGATCACGATAGGGCCGGCCGGTGACGGTCGACGTCATCTGCTCGGTCTCCTGACCCGGCGTCATCGACTGGTAGAAGAGCTGCGTTTCGGTCTGCGGGCACATCATCGCGCAGACCTTCTGGTCGCGGCGGAAGTCGAGCGGCGTGGCTCCGGAGGAAATCGGGAAGAAGCCGCCGTCGCAGGTGCGCACGCAGACGGTGCGCAGGTTTCCATGGCCGGAACTGCCGCCGAGCGAGCGCAATTGCAGCCGTTCCCCATCCTCCGGCATGGTGCCGAGCGGCAGGGTGCGCGTGTCGTCCTGCAAGGTACGCAGGGTTTCGGTCGCCGCAATCGGCATCACCTTCGCCTCGCCGTTGCAGCCGTTCGTTTCCAGCGATGCAAGCAGGCGATTGCGCGAGCCCTGCGAGGACGTGCCACCGGCAAATTCGCGACGCTTGCGATCGAGGATATAGAGGTTGCGCTCCATCTTGCCGATGACCGCATCCAGCGTATCGCAGGCCGCCTCGTTCTCGCCACCGAAGACGGTGATGCTGCCGCTGGAGCAGCCGAGACGGCGCTGGTCGCTTTTGGCCTTGCGCAGCTGGATGTTCTGGCGGGCGATGGCACCGGCATATTTGCGTGCGCTCGTGGTGTCGACGACGATCCGGGGCAGGCTGGCCAGTTCCGCCTGGATCTGTTCGCACACGGCAGAAGCCGACGCGCCGCTCGAAAGCAGAAGCGGCAAGCCGGTCGCGATCGCAAACAAAAGACGGAAACGTCCTTTCAAGTCCTGGTATCCCGTAAGAAAGCCCGAAAGCGGCCTTCAAGGCCGACCTTGTCACGGCCTTTATCATAAGCCATGCGGCGCGCCGTGCAACGCGCTCCCGGATTTGTGATTAACGGCGGGGCGTATAATATGAATTCTGCAGTCATCTTTGGCCGCGTCGCGCAATTGATCTCGCGGAGGCCTTGGTGTAGCACTCTGCGCAAATACAACAGCCGGTTATGGCACGGCATGTCCGTCCGGCGGCAAGATCATCCCCAGGCAGGTGACTATGAAGATATCGTCGGTCTTGTTGAGCCCCCTTTATGCGCTCCAGCTTGCCTCGGGCGCGAAATCCTTTGCCGACAATCCTGTTATCGGCAGCAAGTGGCTCAACAAAAAGGGCTTGCATGAAAAGCGTGTGTCGCTTGCCATGCGCATGGCCGCCTGGCGCCGCAAGAAGCTGGAAAACCTCGTCGCGCCGGATCACCGCAGGCAATATGCCGAGACGGGTTTCGTGAAGATCGAGGATTTTCTGTCGCCCGACGTCTTCGCCGCCGTGACGCGCGAACTCGCCGAGCGGGATTTCGAGCGCTACGACATGAAGCAAGGGGCGACGGTCACGCGCCGTGCCATAATCGACGACAGCGATCTCGAAAGCCTGCCGGGCTTCAAGGCTGCGCGCAACGACCCGCGTCTCTCCAATCTGCTGCGCTATGTCTCCTCCCATTCCGGCCAGCCTCTGCTTGTGGTTCAGATTGTTATGGCGCTGCCGTCGGTGATTTCTGCCGGCTCAACCGATCCTCAGACAGCGCTGCACAGCGACACCTTCCAGCCAACGGCAAAAGCTTGGTTGTTTCTGCGTGATGTGGGTGAGGAGGATGGACCCTTTGCCTACGTTCCAGGCTCACACGAAATGACCCCACAGCGTCTCGCTTGGGAGCGCGGTATCAGTGAGAATGCCGATGCGATCGAAAATGTCTATTCCGCGCGTGGCTCGTTGCGCATCATGCCGAATGAGCTTGGTGCTTTGGGCTACAGCCAACCGGTGAAGATGACGGTGAAAGCCAACACGCTCATCGTTGCCGATACGCACGGCTTCCACGCCCGTAGCCCGAGCTACAAGACGACGACGCGCATCGAAATCTACGGATCGCTTCGCCGAAATCCTTTCCTGCCCTTCACAGGTCTTCACATCGCGTCATTGCCCTTCATCGCATCCGGCATAAACCGGTGGATTATTTCGGGCATGCGCATGCGCAGCAAGCTTGGTCTCAAGGGTTCGCCTTGGCGCGCTGCCGGCATCGGCAAGGCCGATGAGTGGTCAGCGCGCCTCGACAAGCCGCCGGTGGCCTGACGCAACGATCACGCCGGGCGGCGGCCTGCCCTTGCAAGGTCGCCGCTGCGGCTCTACATATCCTTTCGTCGTCAACACCGACCGGATGGTGCAGCATGAATTTCAACCCGACCACAAATCGACTTCGTTTTGTCCTCGGGGAAATTCGTATCCATGCCTTCCATTACCCTCTCGAAAATTTCGTGGTCCACGCTTGACGGCCACGCGCTTCTTTCCCATCTCGATCTGAGTTTCGGCCGCGAACGCGCCGGCCTTGTCGGCCGCAACGGCGTCGGCAAGACGATGCTGCTCAAGCTGATCACCGGCGATCTGCAACCGCTTTCCGGCACCGTATCCGTCGACGGTTCGATCGGAATGCTGCGCCAGAGCGTGCAGGTCGGGGCTGAGGAGACGATTGCCAGCCTGTTCGGCATCGAAGGCGCGCTCGACCTGCTGCGCCGTGCCGAGCGCGGCCAGGCGGAAGCCGATGCCTTGGCGGACGCGGACTGGACGCTGGAAACGCGTCTCGCCACCGCCCTTGCCCGTGTCGGGCTGGATGCCGTGGCCGAGACCCGCCTTGCGGCGCTCTCAGGCGGCCAGCGCACGCGCGCCGCCCTTGCGGCCCTCATTTTCAGCGAGCCGGATTTCCTGTTGCTGGACGAGCCGACCAACAATCTCGACCGGGATGGCCGGCAGGCCGTGATCGACATGCTTGCTGGTTGGCGGGCCGGTGCCGTCGTGGTCAGCCATGATCGCGAGCTGCTGGAAACGATGGATGCCATCGTGGAACTCACCTCGCTTGGGGCCACGCGTTATGGCGGCAACTGGAGCGCCTATCGCGAGCGAAAGGCGCTGGAGCTCGCGGCGGCGCATCACGACCTCGCCCATGCGGAAAAGCACGCCGCCGACGTCGCGCGCACGATGCAGGTGGTTGCGGAACGCAAGGCGCGCAAGGACAGTGCCGGCCGCAGGAAGAAGGCGCGCGGCGACATCCCGCGCATCATGCTGGGGGCCATGAAGGAACGCAGCGAACTGACGAGCGGAGCGAATGCACGGCTTGCCGAGAGCCGGCAGACGCAAGCAGTTGAGGCCATTGCCGCGGCGCGCGAACGCATCGAAATCCTTCAGCCGTTCGCGGTCAACATCCCTTCCACTCATCTCGCTGCCGGCAAGGTGGTGTTGAAGATCGACGGTGTGACGGCGGGCTATGCACCGGATCAGCCGGTGCTACGCAACCTTTCATTCACGATCACCGGACCGGAGCGGATCGCCGTGGCGGGGCCGAACGGATCCGGCAAGACTACACTGCTCAATCTCGTAACGGGCCAGTTGCAACCCTTCGAAGGGCGGGTGCACGCCTTCACCGATTTCGCCATGCTCGACCAGCGCGTCAGCCTGCTCGATGCCGACCTCACCATCCGCGACAATTTCCGCCGGCTCAATCCCGAAGCCAGCGAGAACGCCTGCCGGGCGGCGCTGGCGCGCTTCATGTTCCGGGCCGATGCGGCTTTGCAGATTGCCGGGAGCCTCAGCGGCGGGCAGCTGCTGCGCGCCGGCCTTGCCTGCGTGCTGGGCGGCGGTGCACCACCGCCGCTGCTCATCCTCGACGAACCGACCAACCATCTCGACATCGATTCCATCGTGGCGGTCGAGGCGGGGCTTCGAGCCTATGACGGTGCTTTGCTCGTGGTCAGCCACGACGAGGCGTTTTTGCAGGCGATCGGCATCACGCGGCGGCTGGAGCTTGCGGCGGCATTGAAGGAAAAGGCCGGGCCATAGGCCCGACCTTTCAGCCTCAGGCGCGACCGAAACGGTCGATGACCTCGGCGAGGGGGACATGTCCCCTGAAGGCGCCGGAGCCGGCCGGTGTTTCGCCGTTTTCCAGGGCGGTTGCGAACCTCACCGCGGGATCCGCCTCAAGCTTTCGCCTGACGGCCTCGATACGCGGCCAGCGGCTGGCGGGAGCGACCTCGTGATAGTCCAGCCAGCGGGCGACGCCGATCAGCAGGCCATCGGCAAGCGTCGGGCGCTCACCGACGAGATACGGCGTTGCGCCGAGCATGGCCTCCAGCTTGTCGTGCCGCTCGATAACGGCTTCCTGACCCCATCCCCGCAGCGACTGCTGCAGGACGGGGTCCGGTGTCGCCATTTCAAGGGCCGACCACAAGGGAGAGAAGGCGCCCGTGAAGCCGGTATTGATATAGGCCATGAGCTGGACCATGCGATCAGCCTCGGCAGAGCGGGGCTCGAAGCTGATGCGCCGTTCCGCGTCGCGGGCGGCAATCCACTGCGCGATTGCCATGGTTTCGGTGATGATCCGGCCGTCATCGGTGACGAGCGCCGGCGTTTCATGGCGGGCGTTGAGCCGGGCATAGGATGCGTCGCGCATCTCGCCGAGCATATCGACGCGGCAGAGCCGGTAGGGCTTGCCCAGCCACTCCAGCGCGGCGACGAGGCCCATGGAGCTTCCGGCAGGGAAGCCATAGATGAGGATCGGTTCCAATGGTGTTCTCCGTGATTTCTGTTGACCACGCTGCGCAGCGACACTGGACCTAAGCCTTGCCCACTCCCATGTAAATTACGCACATTTTTGTCACCACACCGGAGCCCGCCATGAAGGATCTCGTTTCCCGTTGCCCGATCGAGGAGGTCATGCAGGTGCTGGGCGGGCGCTGGCCGACGCTGCTGATCTATTACCTGAAGGACGGAACCAAGCGTTTCAGCGATCTTCGCCGCGACAACCCCACGGTCTCGCACCGCATCCTGACGCTCGAACTGCGCAAGCTGGAAAAGGCCGGTATCGTCGTGCGCACCGTGTTCGATGGTTATCCGTTGCGCGTCGAATACGACCTCACGCCTGCGGGGCATAGTCTGATGCCGATGATCGATGCGCTGGGTGACTGGTGGGAGGCGCATGATTCCGCCCGCGCAACGCCGCAAACGAAAACGGCCGCCGAGGCGGCGGCCGTTTTGTAATGCTATCTGCGCCCATCAGGCCGGATAGGAGGCTTCCACCACGGCAAGCGCCGCCATGTTGACCACGCCGCGCGACGTCGCCGACGGCGAGAGGATGTGGGCGGGAAGGGCGGCACCCAGCAGGATCGGGCCGACATGCAGGCTGTCCGTCATCGTCTTGACGACGCCGAGCGTGATGTTGGCGGCATCGAGGTTCGGGAAGCCCAGCAGGTTGGCTTCGCCCGTCAGCGTCGAGTTCGGCATGACGCGTTGGCGCAGCGCCTCGGAAATGGCGGCGTCGCCGTGCATTTCCCCATCGGCTTCGAGGTCTGGCGCCTGTTCCCGCACAAGCTCCATGGCGCGGCGCATCTTGAAGGCGCTGTCCGAGTCACGCGAACCGAAGTTCGAATGGGACACAAGGGCGGCGCGTGGCGTGATGCCGAAGCGGCGGATTTCCTGCGCGGCCATGATGGTCATTTCGGCCACTTCCTCGGCGGTCGGTTCCATCGTCACATAAGTGTCGGTGAAGAAGGTCGCGCCGCGCTGCGAGATCAGCAGGCTGAGGCCGGAGAAATCGAGCACGCCCGGCTTCTTGCCGATGATCTGGCTGACATCGCGCAGATGACGGGCATAGCGGCCTTCGACACCGCAGATCAGGGCATCCGCATCGCCGCGCTTGACGGCGAGTGCCCCGATGACGGTCTGGTTGGTGCGCACGATGGTGCGGGCGGCTTCCGGATTGACGCCCTTGCGGCCAACGAGGCGCAGGTAATCCTCGACATAGTCGCGGTAGCGCGGATCGTCTTCCGGGTTCACCACCTCGAAATCGACATTCGGGCGCACGCGCAGGCCGTAGCGCTTGAGGCGCGTTTCGATGATCTGCGGGCGGCCGATGAGAATCGGCAGCGCGGTGTTTTCTTCCAGCAGGATCTGGGCGGCGCGCAGCACGCGCTCGTCTTCGCCTTCGGCAAAGATCACGCGCTTCTTCTCGGCCTTCTTCGCGGCGGCGAAGATCGGCTTCATGATGAAGCCGGAGCGCCAGACGAAGCGGTTGAGCTGGTCGAGATAGGCGTCGAAATCGGTGATCGGGCGCAGCGCCACGCCGGTCTCGGCGGCCGCGCGGGCAACGGCCGGCGCGATTCGCAGGATGAGGCGCTGATCAAAGGGCGAGGGGATCAGGTAGTTCGGGCCGAAGCTTGGCGTATCGCCGGAATAGGCGCGGGCGGCAACGTCTGAGACTTCCTCACGGGCGAGCGCCGCGATGGCGCGCACGGCGGCCATCTTCATCTCTTCGTTGATCGTGCGTGCGCCGCAATCGAGCGCGCCGCGGAAGATATAGGGGAAGCAGAGAACGTTGTTGACCTGGTTCGGGAAGTCCGAGCGGCCGGTGCAGATCATGGCGTCCGGGCGCACGGCGCGCGCTTCTTCGGGCATGATTTCCGGCGTCGGATTGGCGAGCGCCATGATCAGCGGGTTTTCGGCCATACGGGTCAGAAGTTCAGGCTTGAGCACGCCGGCGGCGGAGAGGCCGAGGAAGACGTCGGCGCCGTCGATGCTTTCGGAGAGCGCGCGCTTGTCCGTCTCCTGCGCATAGACGGCCTTCCACTGGTCCATCAGCACTTCGCGGCCCTTGTAGACGAGGCCTTCGAGGTCGTGCACCCAGATGTTTTCGACCTTTGCACCCAGTGAAACGAGCTGGTTGAGGCAGGCGAGTGCTGCGGCACCGGCGCCGGAGGCGACGATCTTGGCTTCGCCGAGCGCCTTGCCGGCCAGTTCCAGGCCGTTCAGGACGGCGGCTGCGACGATGATGGCCGTGCCGTGCTGGTCGTCGTGGAAGACGGGGATGTCCATCTTCTCGCGCAGCTGGCGCTCGACCTCGAAACATTCC
>CBFGOD010000053.1:0-14581 GCA_965650295.1 uncultured Shinella sp.
TGTAGGACGCCTGCAGGAGCAGCGTCGACTTGCCCGCGTTCATCGTCGCGTAACTGAAATAGAGTTTGGCCATGATTTTCTCCGTCCTCGCGTCATGACCCGGCGAGGCGCGATTTTCCAGCCGAAAAGGGCCGAAAACCACAGAAATCAGCGCGGCCCATCCGTTGCGACATCCATGTGCGAAATTGCGAACAGGCGTGAAATTAATTGGACGATTCAGGGTGTTCCGGCTACGCCAAGGTGCTTGAAAGCATATCGTTTTGATGATTGGCTAAAACACCAGTTATAAGGGGAGCTACAAAATGAAGACTGCATCACCATTGAAGACACTGCTTGCCGCCGCCGTTTCCGTCATCGCGCTCGGCGTTGCCGGCGCCTCGGCGGCAGAAGGCGAAAGCTGCGGCAAGGTCCGGTTCTCGGATGTCGGCTGGACGGACGTGACCTCCACGACCGCCACCGCAAGCGTCATCCTGAAGGGCCTCGGCTACGAGACGGAAGTCACCGTTCTCTCGGTTCCGGTTACCTATACCTCGCTCAGCAACAAGGACATCGACGTCTTCCTCGGCAACTGGATGCCGACCCAGGAAGCCGATATCAAGCCATTCCGCGACGACGGCTCGGTCGAGACCGTGCGCGAAAACCTTGAGGGCGCGAAGTACACGCTCGCGACCAATGCCAAGGGCGCCGAGCTCGGCATCAAGGATTTCGCCGACATCGCCAAGCAGAAGGACGCACTCGGCTCCAAGATCTACGGCATCGAGCCCGGCAATGACGGCAACCGCCTGATCATCGACATGGTCTCGGCCAACAAGTTCGAGCTGACCGGCTTCGAAGTGGTCGAATCTTCCGAACAGGGCATGCTGGCCGAAGTCGCGCGTGCCGAAGGCGACGGCTCGCCGATCGTCTTCCTCGGTTGGGAACCCCATCCGATGAACGCCAACTTCAAGCTGACCTACCTGACCGGCGGCGACGACATCTTCGGACCCAACTTCGGTGGCGCGACGGTCTATACCAACGTGCGCAAGGGGTACGTGACCGAGTGCCCGAATGTCGGCAAGTTCCTCCAGAACCTCAAGTTCTCGCTGGAAATGGAAAACCAGGTCATGGGCAAGATCCTGAACGACGGCCAGGACCCGGAAGCAGCAGCAACCGACTGGATCAAGGCGAACCCCGCCGCCATCGAGCCGTGGCTCGCAGGCGTGACCACCAAGGACGGCAGCGGCGAAGGCCTGCCGGCGGTCAAAACCGCGCTTGGTCTCTAACAGGCAAGAATAGGGCGGGAAGGAAACTTTCCCGCCCTTCTTCTCTCCGGATAGTGCACCTCCCGCAAAACTGCCGGACGGCGTGATGTCCGGAATTGCGAAACGCTTGTTGCATATCGTCGTCAACCTCCAGACTGGGGCTCGCTGCCGTGGATTGGCTCACCGTCTCTAAAATTCCGATCGGTCCGATCGCCAAGGAAGCCGTCAGCTGGCTGACGACCAATGGCAAGGGCCTGTTCGATTTCCTGAAAGTCTTCCTGCAGGCCGGCATCGATGCCGTGCTTTTCCTGCTGCAAGGCCCCTTCTCGTCGGCCGGCGGCAAATTCGGTTATGCCATCGCCCTCATCGTGCTCGTCACGGGCGTCAGCTGGTATTTTCGCCGCTCCATCGGCGTCGCCGTATTCACCTTTCTCGGCCTGCTGCTCATCGTGAACCAGGGCTACTGGAAGGAAACGACGGAGACGCTGGCACTCGTGCTCGCGGCCACCGGCGTCAGCATGGTCGTCGGCATTCCGCTCGGCATCGCCGCCGCCCGCCGCCCCTGGTTCTACTCGATCCTGCGGCCCGCGCTCGACCTGATGCAGACGATCCCGACCTTCGTCTATCTCATCCCGGCGCTCATCCTCTTCGGCCTCGGCATGGTGCCGGGCCTGATCGCGACCGTGATCTTCGCCATCCCCGCGCCGATCCGCCTCACCCGCCTCGGCATCATCTCGACACCGCCCTCGCTGGTCGAAGCCGCCCAGGCGTTCGGCGCGACACCGAGCCAGGTGCTGCGCAAGGTCGAGCTGCCCTTCGCCACACCGCAGATCATGGCCGGTCTCACACAGACCATCATGCTCTCGCTGTCGATGGTGGTCATCGCCGCCCTCGTCGGCGCCAAGGGTCTTGGCGTTCCCGTGGTACGCGCGCTCAACACCGTGAACATCTCCATGGGCTTCGAGGCCGGCCTCTGTATCGTCATTCTGGCGATCATCCTCGACCGCCTCTTCCGCTCTTCCGATGATGGAGACGCATGATGACCGAATCCGTCGTCTTCAAGAACGTCTCCATCATCTTCGGCGACAGTCCCCAACGAGCCCTTGCGCTCGCCGATGCCGGCAAGTCGCGTGACGAGATCGGCGCGGAAACCGGCCTCGTGCTCGGCGTGGCCGACGCCACCCTGTCGATCACCGAGGGCGAGATCCTCGTGCTGATGGGCCTGTCGGGCTCCGGCAAGTCGACGCTGCTGCGCGCCGTCAACGGGCTTGCCCCCGTGGTGCGCGGCGAGGTGCAGGTCAAGGCCGGCAGCAGCTTCGTCAATCCCTATGCGACGACGCCCAAGGCGCTGCGCGACTTCCGCATGCACACCGTATCCATGGTGTTCCAGCAGTTCGCGCTCCTGCCCTGGCGCACCGTCGCCGACAATGTCGGCTTCGGTCTCGAGCTTGCCAATGTGCCGGAGGCCGAGCGCAAGGCGCGCGTCGCTGAGCAGCTCGAACTCGTCAACCTGACCAAGTGGGCCAACCGCAAGGTCAACGAACTCTCCGGCGGCATGCAGCAGCGCGTCGGCCTCGCCCGCGCCTTTGCGACAGGCGCGCCGATCCTCCTGATGGACGAGCCGTTCTCGGCGCTCGACCCGCTGATCCGCACACGCCTGCAGGACGAACTGCTGGAGTTCCAGCGCCGGCTGAAGAAGACGATCATCTTCGTCAGCCACGATCTGGACGAGGCCTTCCGCATCGGCAACCGCATTGCCATCATGGAAGGCGGGCGCATCATCCAGTGCGGCACGCCGCAGGAGATCGTGAAGAACCCGGCGAACCAGTATGTCGCGGATTTCGTGCAGAACATGAACCCGATCAACATGCTGACCGCGGCAGACGTCATGCAGCACGGCGCCTCCGGCAATGGCGGTGTGACCGCGACGGCGACCGCCCAGACCCCGCTCGTCGACATCCTCGACGCCATGTCGCGCACGCCGGGCAATGTCGGCGTGGTCGATAACGGCACGGTCATCGGCACGATCAACGCGCAGGATATCGTGAACGGATTGACGCGGCACCGCCGCCGCGGCTGACAGCCCGCTTGGATCGGATTAGATAAGGCAGTGCTCGGAAACGGGCGCTGCCTTTTTCATTGCCAAGACCGGGAGAACGAGATGACGGAGAAGGACAAGCCGAGCGTGCTGCGCGAAACGGACGACGAGGCCCGCCGCCTTGCCCGCACCCTGTTGCGCTCCGCCCGCAGCTGCGCGCTCGCTGTCCTCGAACCGGAAACCGGCACGCCCTTCGCCAGCCGCACGCTGACCGGCACCGACACGGACGGCACGCCCGTCATTCTCGTCTCGGCGCTGTCGGTGCACACCCAGGCGCTGCGCGCCGACCCGCGCGCCTCGCTGCTCGCAGGCGAACCCGGCAAGGGCGATCCACTCGCCCATCCGCGCCTCACCGTGATCTGCGAAGCCGCAGAAATTGCCCGCGACAGCGATGCCCATGCGGCGCTGCGCGAACGCTTCGTGCGCCGACACCCGAAGGCAAAGCTCTATGTCGATTTCCCCGATTTCGCCTTCTTCCGCCTCGTGCCGTTGCGCGCCCATCTCAACGGCGGTTTCGGCAAGGCATTCGTGCTGACGGCCGAGGACCTGCTGATTCGTTCCGCCGCCCGAGGCGCACTGGCCGAGATGGAGACCGGCGCCGTAGAGCACATGAACAGCGACCATGCGGAAGCCGCCGGCATCTATGCCCGCCACTATTGCGGCGCCAGGGAGGGTGACTGGATCATCGTGGGCCTCGACGCGGCCGGCATAGACCTTGCGAGCGGCGACAAATTGAAGCGATTGGAGTTTTCACGCGAACTTGATCAGGCCTCGGAACTGCGTGCAGAACTCGCGCGTTTGCTCCGCGAAGCAAGAGCAGACGGCTGAAACGCCTGCGATTGCGGGGTCTATTCGCTTCGAATGCCTACCATTGAGAGAAAGCGCTACCGCTATGCGTGCACCCTACCCCCATTTTTTGCAATTGATGAGAGGTATTTTGCTTATATGCTAACAAGCGGATTGATTGAAAATCACATGATTTGAAAGCGGAAACGCCCAAAGGAGTTTCAGATGGACAAGATTTCAGACGCAGAACATGCGCAGGCCGAAGTTGCATCCGACTTTCTTTCCGCCATGGCGAACCCGAAACGCCTCCTGATCCTGAAGGTTCTGGTCGAGGGCGAGATTGCCGTCGGCGCGCTTGCGGGTCAGGTCGGTCTCAGCCAGTCGGCGCTCTCGCAGCACCTGTCGAAGCTGCGCGCGCAGAACCTCGTGACCACCCGTCGTGACGCCCAGACCATCTACTATTCCAGCAAGTCAGATGCGGTCCTTACCGTGCTCGACGCGCTCGACCGCATCTACAAGGCCCCCGGCAACGGCGCATCGGAAAAGAAGCTCCGCATCGCCTGAATTGCCGCGACCCGTCGCTTCGCATCGCCCCGGATAATTGTCCGGGGCGTTTTGTTTTGGAACGTTGGAGCAAGACCTTGCGCAAACCCCGCAGCGAGATGGACGCGCTCATCAGCGACATCGTCAACGAACCGAAACGCGACAACAGCGCCTATCTGGCCGCCGTCGCCGAGGCGCGGGACGCGATCGCCAAGGCAGAGGCGCATTTCGGCGTGCCCGTCAAAGTGACGACCAAGACCAAGGCAAAGGCGAACGGCAAGTTCGTGGTGAAACTGATCTTCGAAAAGGCCGATTAAGCCCCCAAAAGCGCTCCGACCGGCCGGCGAACATCGCTTGACGCCCCCGGGCGTCTTGATAATTTGACCATCAGGTAAAAATCACCATCCGGGCTGGCCCCACATTCCAAGCATCATGGAGAGACCGCATGTCCAACCGCCTCAACACACCCAACGATCTGCGCGCCTTCTGGATGCCGTTCACGGCAAACCGGCAGTTCAAGAAGGAACCGCGGCTCTTCGTCGGCGCCAAGGACATGTATTACACCACCCATGACGGCCGCCAGGTGCTGGACGGCACGGCCGGCCTCTGGTGCGTCAACGCCGGCCACTGTCGCCCGAAGATCACCGAGGCGATCCGCGAGCAGGCCGGCGAACTGGATTATGCGCCCGCCTTCCAGCTCGGCCATCCCAAGGCCTTCGAGCTGGCCAACCGCCTCGTCGATATCGCCCCTGAAGGCATGAACCACGTGCTCTACACCAATTCCGGCTCGGAATCGGTCGAGACCGCGCTGAAGGTGGCGCTCGCCTATCATCGCGCCAAGGGCGACGGCTCGCGCTTCCGTCTGATCGGTCGCGAGCGCGGCTATCACGGCGTCAATTTCGGCGGCATTTCCGTCGGCGGCATCGTCTCCAACCGCAAGATGTTCGGCACGCTTCTGACCGGCGTCGACCACATGCCGCACACCCACTTCCCGGACAAGAACGCCTTTTCGCGCGGCGAGCCGGAGCATGGCGGCGACATCGCCAGCGAATTGCAGCGTATCATCACACTGCATGACGCCTCCACCATCGCCGCCGTCATCGTCGAGCCGGTCGCCGGCTCCACCGGCGTGCTCATCCCGCCGAAGGGCTATCTCCAGAAGCTGCGCGAAATCTGCACGCAGCACGGCATCCTGCTGATCTTCGACGAAGTCATCACCGGCTTCGGCCGCCTCGGCGCACCCTTCGCCGCGCAGTATTTCGATGTGAAGCCCGACATCATCACCACCGCCAAGGGCCTGACCAACGGCGTGATCCCGATGGGCGCCGTCTTCGTGACGTCGGAAATCCACGACACGTTCATGAACGGCCCGGAACACATGATCGAGTTCTTCCACGGCTACACCTATTCCGGCAACCCGATCGCCTGCGCCGCGGCACTCGGCACACTCGACACCTACAAGGAAGAAGGCCTGCTGACGCGCGCCGCCGAACTCGCTTCCTACTGGGAAGACGGCCTGCATTCGCTGCGCGATTGCCCCAATGTCATCGACGTCAGAAATGTCGGCCTGATCGGCGCCATCGAACTGTCGCCGATTGCCGGCGAACCGACCAAGCGCGCCTTCAATGCCTTCCTCAAGGCCTATGAAAAGGGCCTGCTCATCCGCACGACGGGCGATATCATCGCGCTGTCACCGCCGCTGATCATCGAGAAGCCGGAGATCGACGAGCTGTTCGGCAAGCTGTGCGACGTGCTGCAGAACAACATTTGATCCGGCCTATCAGGACCACGGACATGGCGGCTTCGGCCGCCATTTTCGTTTGGGGATCAAAGCCGGCGCAGGTGGCCGGAATAGTGCACGACGGTGCCGATACCGGGCAGAGCGATCGGCACGTCGAAGCAGAAATCCTCGCCTTCCGCCCATTCCCGCGCCTCGCTTCTCGGTGCAAGCCGGAGCGGCATGGGAATGCCTAGGACGGACCAGCCGCGCATCACCATCGTCAGGCCATGCGCATCGGAAGGCAGATCGAAGGAAAACCGCATCGGCCCGAAGCGTTCGACAAGCCGGGTGCCGGACTGGCTGAGTTCGCTGGAAAAGGTCTTGCCGGCAAAATCCCGCGTCCAGCGCTCGACCCCGTCGCGCTCCTCGAAGGCGACATGCAGATCATGCTCGCCCTCCGGCGGAAAGCGCATGACGGCGCAGACCAGCCGGGCCAGCAGCGAGCGGCCACGCCGGACCCGCCCGCGCCCGGCAGCGCCGCCATCCCCGATGACGTCATGCATCCCGCGGACCGGCTCCGGCAGACGATCGTAGTCCGGGCCGATCACGCGGCGATAGAGCGGCACATAGGGCCTGTCCTCCACCGCATGAGTGATCGCCAGTCGCGAAAAGTGCGGCTCGAAATCCTCAAGCGCAATCGCCCCCGCCGCATGTCGCGCACCCGACGTAAGCGCCCCCGCAGCAATGGCATTGGCCAGCACATGGGCGGCGATGGTCGGGATTTCCGGACCATCTCCCTCTTCGGCAATCAGCGTCCAGCGCCGAACGCGCGCACCGTTCTCGCCCCATCCCTTCACCTCGATCGCCATGGCGGATCGATCCGAGCCGAAACGCGCGCTGAGGCCTTGCAGCGGCAGGAGCCATTTCGCGAAGAGTGACAGCGATGCGAACCAGCGCCATTTCACCGGCCAGCTGAGCAGCCAGAGCGTGAGAAGCTGGAAGGAAAATTCCGGCCCCGCGCGAAAAATCGTCGCCGGACGGCCGGAAACGGTTTCCGGCACGATCGTATGATCCGGCACATCGGCAAGCGCCACCAGCCGGCGGATCGGCTTGCGGCCCGGCACATCGAAACGTTCCCGCCGCAACCGATGCCAGCCGGTCTCTTCGCGCCAGCGCCCGGCACACCACAGGCGGAGCGGCTTTCCGACATAGCTCAGGATCGCCGCCGCCACCGAGGCCCCCGCCGTCGCGCGGTTCGAGGCACTGATTGCCATCTCGACGGAGCGCACTTCCGCCATACCCTTGCTCAGCGCGGCGATGACGGCACCGGAAAGGGCCGGCACGCTCGATCCGCCGGAGACGACCACGACATTGGCCGTCCGCGCCGCCGCATCCAGCCTAGCGATACCGCTGACGAAATCGCGCGCATCGGCAAGATCGACATAATGCACGCCGCAGGCAATGCAGGCGTCAACCACGCGGTAGCTGCTGCCCTGAAACGGCCCGGCCGCATCGATCAGGAGAAGGGGACGATGCGATTCCAGCAAGGGGCGCAGGTCGCCATTCCGGTCGGCCACCAGCGCACGCGCCTGGGGCAATTCCGCCGCAAGGCGCTCTGCGGATTCCCGATTGCGCCCGGCCACCAGCACGGCCCAGCCATCCGCCGCCAACCGTCGGCAAAGACGGGCGCCGAACCCGCCGTAACCGCCGAGAACGATGACGCTTCTCAAAGCACGCGATCTGCATCGCCGGGTGACGGCACCCAGCAGGTTTCACGCCGGCCGAAGAGGCGGTAGCGATTGCGCGCCAGCCAGCGATAGGCGGGATCGCGCAGAAAGCGTGGAATGAACCGCAGCACGGCAACGGCCTTCCACGGCCAGCCGAGGCCGGCATAGATCGCCAGCACCGCGTCGCTGTCCTTCAGCACGGCATCGCCATCGACGATGATCAGGCTTTCCGGATTGGCGGGATCGATGCCGAAACGGCGATAGAGCGTCGCGCCCGTGGCCTTCTGCATGGAAGCGAGGCGGAAGCGGCGGGCGCGATCATGCCGCAGCACGAATTGCGCATTGGCCGAGCAGAGAATGCACTCTGCATCGAAAACGATGATCGGCCCCGCTTTGTCGTCCTGTTTCATGCCGTCATCCTATTTCGGCGCTCCGGTGCTATCAACCGAATTCACCGGTCGCCGGCGCGCAAAACCCGGCGATCCGCGCTAGAGTGCACCAACGATCCGTGAAAGGAGATTCGATGCCGAGCCTCACCCGCATTGCCAATGCAGACCTCTCGGTCGACGTCTCCTCGCTTGGCGCCGAAATGCAGTCGATCACCACGACGGACGGCAAGGCCTGGCTCTGGAACGGCGACGCCGCCTTCTGGACGGGGCGCTCGCCGGTGCTCTTCCCCATCGTCGGCAAGGCGCCTGACGATACGCTGATGATCGACGGAACGGCCTATGCGATGGCCCAGCACGGTTTTGCCCGGCGGCGGGAATTCGCGCTCGAAAGCACGACGGACACCGCCTGCCGCTATCGGCTCGACGCCTCCGACGACACGCGCGCCGTCTATCCCTTCGACTTCGGGCTCACCGTCGAGCACAGTCTCAACCGCCGGACGCTGACCGTGGCCTCCACGGTGGAAAATCGCGGCGACAAACCCATGCCCTTCGGTTTCGGCTATCACCCCGCCTTTGTCTGGCCGCTGCCCGGCAGCGCTGGAAAACCACACACGGTAACGCTCGACAATGCCGGCGAGCCGAAGCGCCAGCCGCTGGAAAAGGGATTGCTCTCGACAAGCCGGACACCCTCCCCCTTCGACAAGGGCCGGATCGTGCTGGCGCAGGATCAGTTCCTCGACGATGCGATGGTCTTTCCCGAAGGCGCGGGTGACGGCCTCACCTATGCCGCCGAGGGTGGACCGGCGCTGAAGTTCCACTTCGAAAATCTGCCCAACCTCGCGCTCTGGACGAAACCCGGCGCACCCTTCCTCTGCATAGAACCCTGGCATGGCACGGCGGCGGAATTCGGCGGGTCGCGTGAATTGCGCGATCGCCCCTTCACGACCGTGCTTCTCCCCGGAGAAAGCCGCCGTTTCGCCTTCTCCGTCACCTTTCCGGGCTGATCGGCCTTTCTTCTCGTCGCGACGTCGCTAGACTCTCCCGAAAGGATTCGGGAGACATCGCCATGGCCGACTTGGAACGCTACATCGATCAGGGAACCGGCCGCGAGCCCGCCGACATCGTGCTCAAGGGCGGGCAATTCTTCGATCTCGTGACGGGTGAGCTGGTCGCCTCCGACATCGCGATTTCAGGCGAACGCATCGTCGGCACCTGCGGTCCTTACAAGGGCCGCACGGAGATCGACATCACCGGCCTCATCGTCGTGCCCGGCTTCATCGATACGCATCTGCACATCGAATCCTCGCTGGTCACGCCGCATGAATTCGACCGCTGCGTGCTGCCCTATGGCGTGACCACGGTCATCTGCGATCCACACGAGATCGCCAATGTGCTCGGCAGCGAGGGCATCGAGTTCTTCCTCGACAGCGCGCTGGAAACCATCATGGATATCCGCGTGCAACTGTCGAGCTGCGTGCCGGCGACGCATCTGGAGACATCCGGGGCCGACCTGCCGATCGAGCGCCTGCTGCCCTTCCGCCATCACCCCAAGGCCATCGGCCTTGCCGAATTCATGAATTTTCCGGGCGTCATCCATAAGGATCCCGTCTGTCTCGCCAAGCTTGAAGCCTTCCAGGGCGGCCATATCGACGGCCATGCGCCACTGCTGTCCGGCAACGACCTCAACGGCTATCTCGCCGCCGGCATCCGCACCGAGCATGAATGCACGAGCGCCGAGGAAGCGCTGGAAAAGATCCGCAAGGGCATGCACATTCTCGTTCGCGAGGGCTCCGTCTCCAAGGACCTGCACGCCCTCATGCCCATCCTGACCGAGCGCCTCTCGCCCTTCATCGCGCTCTGCACGGATGATCGCAACCCGCTCGACATCGCCGAACAGGGCCATCTCGACTACATGATCCGCACCGCGATCGGCCACGGCCGCGCGCCGCTCGCCGTCTATCGCGCCGCCTCCATCTCCGCCGCCAAGGCCTTCGGCCTCCGGGATCGCGGCCTTGTCGCTCCGGGCTGGCGCGCCGACCTCGTCGTCATCGACACGCTGGAAAACTGCAAGGCCGAGATGGTGTTCTCCGCGGGGCGCAAGGTGGACGATGCGCTCTTCGCCACCCGCAAACCCGTCGCGCCCGTCGGGCTCGACAGCGTGAAAGCGCGGCCCGTCAATGCCGCGCATTTCGCCGTGCCCGTCACCGATGGCGAAACGCCCGTCATCGGCGTTCTGCCGGGCAAGATCATCACCGAACATCGCCGCTATCGCCTGCCGGCGCGCGGCAACCAGACATCGGTCGATCTGGCGCAAGATATCATCAAGGTCGCCGTCATCGAGCGACACGGCAAGAACGGCAACCACGCCAACGGCTTCGTGCAGGGCTTCGGCCTGAAGAAAGGCGCCATCGCCTCGACCGTCGGCCACGACAGCCACAATATCTGCGTCGTCGGCGTCGACGAGGACGACATGGCGCTGGCGGCGAACCGGCTCGGCGAGATCAAGGGCGGCTTCGTGGTGGTGGAAGACGGCAAGGTCACCGGCGAGATCGCGCTGCCCGTCGCCGGCCTGATGAGCCTCGAGCCTTATGAGAGCGTGCGCGACACCCTGCACCACCTCCGCCAGGCCGCTTTCGCACTGGGCGCCACGCTCGAAGAACCCTTCCTCCAGCTCGCCTTCCTGCCGCTACCGGTCATTCCGCATCTGAAGATTTCGGATCGGGGCATGGTGGATGTGGATCGGTTCGAACTGATCGGGTGAGGTCGCTCTTTCCGCTTGCAACTCCATATCGTACACTACGTACGAAAGGATTTTGACATGACAAAGCTGGAGCAGATCGAAAAGAGCGTCGCGGAGCTTAGCCCGGAGGAATTCGAGCGGTTCACCGCGTGGTTTGAGACCCTTCAAGCTGCACGGTGGGATCGGGAATTGGCAGAGGATGCAACCAACGGCGCGTTGGACGAGCTTGCCGAACGTGCCCTCTCGCAGTTCCGCAGCAACCGCACACGCCCGCTTTGAAGCACCACGCGACGGATGCGTTCTGGAAGTGTTATGACGCGCTTCCCGCTCATATACGTGAGCAGGCCGACAAGAATTTCGAACGGCTCAAGGCCAACCCCGAACATCCCTCGCTACGACTGAAATCCGTTGGACGCTTCTGGTCGGCCAGGGTCGGCCTCTCATGGCGCGCCCTTGCTGTGAAGGACCCGGAGAGTGAAACGCTCATCTGGTTCTGGATCGGTTCACATGCGGAATATGACCACCTTGTCGGGCGCCAGCGCTAAAGCCGCACGCACGCCATATCCAACCCATCCAGCTCGATCGCACCGTTCTTCAGCTTTGCGCCAAAACCGGGCACGGGCAGCGGCTCGCCGAGTTTCAGCGATTTCGACGGGACGAATTCGGCCTTTTCCCGCGTCAGGTTGAAGACGAAGAGCAGCTTTTCGCCGCCCTTTTCGCGGGTGAAGGCGAGGATATCCTGATTGGAATGCACGAAGGACATGTCGCCGTCATGCAGCGCGTCGTGCTCCTTCCGGAAGGCGATCGTCGCGCGGTAGTGGTTGAGCACGGAGCCGGCGATCTTCTCCTGCGTATCGACGGCATGGCGGGCGTGGTCTTCCGGCACCGGCAGCCAGGGTTTTCCCGTGCTGAAGCCGGCATGGGCCTCGCCGTGATTCCAGGGCATCGGCGTGCGGCACCCGTCGCGGCCCTTGAAGGCCGGCCAGAAACGAATGCCGTAGGGATCGCGCAGGTCCTCGAAGGCGAGGTCCGCCTCGGTCAGGCCGAGCTCCTCACCCTGATAGAGGCAGATCGAGCCACGCAAAGTCGAGAGCAGCGTGATGGCGAGCTTGGCGACGCGCTCGCGCTCTTCCGGAACCTGGATGAAGCGGCTGACATGGCGGTTCACGTCGTGGTTGGAAAAGGCCCAGCAGACCCAGCCGTCCGTCACCGCGCGCTGGAAACTCTGCACACATTTGCGCACATGCTCTGCCGTGAAATCCGGTCCCAGCAGGTCGAAGGTGTAGCACATGTTGAGCTTGTCGCCGCCGCTGGTGTATTCGGCCACCGTCTTCAGCGAGCGCGCGCCGTCACCCACCTCGCCGACCGTCACGCGGCCCTTGTACTCGTCGAGCAGTGCGCGGAACCGCTTGAGGAAGGCGATATTTTCCGGCTGCGTCTTGTCGTAGCGATGCGTCTGCATGCCGTAAGGGTTCACGTCGGGCGCATCGAGGCCGATGCCGTCGGGGTCCGGTTCGTGGGGCGGGTTGTCGCGCAGCTTCTTGTCGTGGAAATAGAAATTCACGGTGTCGAGCCGGAAACCGTCCACGCCGCGGTCGAGCCAGAAGCGCACGGTTTTCAGAAGCGCATCCTGCACATCCGGATTGTGGAAATTGAGATCCGGCTGCGAAATCAGGAAGTTGTGCATGTAATATTGCTTGCGCACGCCGTCCCATTCCCAGCCCGGTCCGCCGAAGATCGACAACCAGTTGTTCGGCGCCGTGCCATCCGGCTTCGGATCGGCCCAGACATACCAGTCCGCCTTGGGATTGGACCGGCTGGAGCGGCTCTCGACGAACCAGGGATGCTGGTCGGAGGTATGCGAGATCACCTGGTCGATGATGATCTTGATGCCGAGCTTGTGCGCCTGCGCCAGCATGGCGTCGAAATCGGCGAGCGTGCCGAACATCGGATCGACGTCGCAATAGTCCGAGACGTCATAGCCCATATCGCCCATCGGCGACTTGAAGAACGGTGAAAGCCAGATCGCATCGACGCCGAGCGAGGCAATGTGGTCGAGCCGTTTGGTGATGCCCCTGAGATCCCCCATGCCGTCGCCGGTCGTGTCCTGAAACGAGCGCGGATAGACCTGGTAGATGACCGCGCCGCGCCACCAGTCGTCGGCCTTCTTGGGGGACTTCGCCATGTCGTGCTGCTCCGTTTTCCGATGCGTCCTGCGAAGATGTAACGCGAGGGCATGGGGGCGTAAACGGCCAGGGTCCTGATTTTTCGAAGGTTGACGAAGCAGGCCCGCGTCTGAATGATGCCGGCAAATTCCATAGAGAAGGTTGATCGCATGGCCGATGACGTCACCCTTTCCACAAGCGAGGCAATCGCGCTGGCGAAGACGGCGCTGATGCGCGTCGGCATGGCCGAACCGCCTGCAATGGCGCTCGCACAGGCAACCGTCGAGGCGGAAATGGCGGGCAAACGGGCCGTCGGCTTCGCGCACCTGACCGACTATCTCAGAAGCCTCGTGGACGGACGAATCGCTGGAAAAGCCGAACCGCTCCTCACATCGCCGGTGCCGGCCATCCTGAAATGCGATGCGATGGGCGGCGTGGCGCAACACGGCTTTTCGATTGCGCGGGAAGAGTTGGCGTCCAAGGCGAAAACCTTCGGCATCGCGGTCTTCACCGTCTGCAACAGCTATACGACCGGCGAACTCGGCTGGTATGCCGCAAGTCTCGCAAACGATGGCCTCGTCGCGATTGCCGCGACCAACAGCCATGCCGTACTGGCCGGCGCGGGCAGCCGCAGCCCGGTTTACGGCACCAATCCGCTCGCCTTCGCCGCACCGCTCGAGAATGAAGACATCCTGCTGATCGACCAGTCTTCGAGCGCCACGGCGCTGGTTAATGTGCGCGATGCCGCCTCGCGTGGAGTTGCCATCCCGGACGACTGGGCCAACGATCAGGACGGACAGCCGACGACCGATCCCTTCGCCGCCATGCAGGGCGCGCTTGTCGCCTTCGGCGGCAGCCGCGGCGCCAATATCGCGCTGATGGTCGAGGTGCTCGCCGCGGGCCTCACCGGCGGCAACTGGTCGCTCGATGCCGCGGATTTCCAGGCGGGCGAGACTTCACCCGGCGTCGGGCTCTTCGTGCTTGCGCTCTCGCCGCAGCTTTTTGCCGATCATTTTTCCACCCGGCTGTCCGAGCAGGCCGGGCGGCTTTCGACAGACTACAATGTCCATGTTCCCGGCCTGGATCGCATGAAACGGCAACGGAATGCGGAAACCATCGGCATCCGCTTGCCCCGCCAACTCTTTGACAGTATTTCCTCTTTCCGGCGGAAT
>CBFGOD010000054.1:0-14530 GCA_965650295.1 uncultured Shinella sp.
CGGGAATGATGCCATCCCAATCCTGGCCGACGACTTCGCATTCCACCTTCATCTTCTCGCAGAGTGCGAGACCGATTTCCACGTCGAAACCGCCGAGCTTGCCGTTGGAATCCTGGAAGTTGAAGGGCGGATAGGCGCCCTCCGTGCCGATCTTCAGCGTCTCGGCGGAGGCGGCTGCGGAAAGGAGGGTGGAGCCTGCGAGCGCCAGTGCAAGCAGCATTTTCTTCATGGTCGTTCCCCTGTTGTTGTCGTGACCGATGGGGAACGGTAGCGCGAGGCTGCGCATAAACGAAATAGATAGACCTGATGTTAGCTATCATTTCCGTTTATGCGCTCGCTTGGATTTACCAGCGGTGCTGGACGTGCGGCGCGACGAGCCGGTAGTAGATTTCGCGCGTGGCTTCCATGACGTCTTCCGGGATTGCAGGCAGGCCGGCGGCCTTGGCATTGGCCTCGGCCTGCTGGGCATTGCGGGCACCGGGAATGACAACGCTGACGGCATCCGCCATCAGGATCCAGCGCAGCGCGAAGGCCGCCATCGTCTGGCTTGCCGGCACCAGCGCGCGGATTTCCTCGACGGCCTGCAGGCCGGTTTCGAATGGCACGCCGGCAAAGGTCTCGCCGACATCGAAGGCATCGCCGTTGCGGTTGAAGTTGCGGTGGTCATCGGCGGCGAAGGCAGTTTCGCGGGTGATCTTGCCGGAGAGCAGGCCGCTTGCCAGCGGCACGCGGGCGATGACGGCGACCTGGCGGCGGGCCGCCTCCTTGAAGAACAGCGCTGCCGGGCGCTGGCGGAAGATGTTGTAGATGATCTGTACGCTGACCACGCCGGGATACTCGATCGCCTTCAGCGCTTCCTCGACCTTTTCGACGCTGACGCCGTAATTGGCGATCTTGCCGGCGGCCTTGATCTCGTCCAGCGCCTGGAAGACCTCGGGGCGGTAATAGACGTCGGTCGGCGGGCAATGCAGCTGCACGAGGTCGAGGCGCTCGACGCCGAGGTTTTTCAGGCTGCGGTCGATGAAGCCTTCGAGATTGGCCTTGGTGTAGCCATCGGCGACATGCGGCGAGAGCCGGCGGCCGGCCTTGGTGGCAACCATCGGGCGCTGGCCGCCGCGATCCTTCAGCACATCGGCGATGATCTTTTCCGAGCGGCCGTCGCCATAGACGTCGGCGGTGTCGATGAAGGTCATGCCGGCGTCGAGCGCGGCATTGAGCGCGGCGCGGCCATCGGCCTCGCTGACGTCACCCCAGGCGCCGCCGATCTGCCAGGCGCCGAAACCGATATCCGTGGTGGTAAAACCCGTGCGGCCGAATTTGCGATGTCTCATGAAAATGTCTCCCGGCAAAAATGGATGTGCCGGGAGGTAGCACTCCGCAGGGGAGCGGACAAGGAAATCGCTTGCGCCGATGGCTCAGGCGGGAGTGATTTCTACCAGATAGAAGGCGCTACGTTCGCCAGCGGCCAGCACATCGGCTTTCTCCGAACCGCCGAGCACCAGGGCGTCGAGCGGCTGAAGACCGATCAGGCCTTCCGGGGTGGACACGCCGAGCGGTTCCAGCGCCAGCAGCAGGCGTTCGCCTAAGGATGCCGGAAGCGCCGTCGAGTCCGTTACGACATGATGCGTGAGCGTGTGGCTAAAGGCTCCACGCCGCGTCATCACGTTGAGATCGGTGATCGGGCCATTGGTCAGCCGCGCCGTGGTGGGCGCATCGGCCGGGAAGGGCAGCGGGGCGGAGGCCGGCGTCAGCAGCCGGGCGCCCAGGCCCTCGATGGAGAGATCCATGCCATCGCCTGACAGCACCGCCAGCGTGCGATCGATGCCGGGAAAGACCGAGAACGGCCCGTCGCTCGCCACCGTCGCCATGCTGACCCGCCAACCGAAATCCGAAAGGCTTGCGCCTTCCGGATGGACGATCACCTCGACCGTCTCGCCGCCGCCGTTCTTCCACGGCATGCGGCGATGGTCGCTGTTGCGAAGAAGCTTCGCCATCAGTTGCCGAGGATGCCCGGCAGGCGCAGGCCCTTTTCCTTCGCGCAATCGAGCGCGATATCGTAGCCCGCATCGGCGTGGCGCATGACGCCGGTTGCCGGGTCGTTCCACAGCACGCGGCTGAGGCGCTCGGCTGCCGCATCGGTGCCGTCGGCGCAGATGACGACGCCCGAATGCTGCGAGAAGCCCATGCCGACGCCGCCGCCATGGTGGAGCGACACCCAGGTCGCGCCCGAGGCGGTGTTGAGCAGCGCGTTGAGCAGCGGCCAGTCGGACACGGCGTCCGAACCGTCCTTCATCGATTCCGTCTCGCGGTTCGGCGAGGCGACGGAGCCCGAATCGAGGTGGTCGCGGCCGATCACGATCGGGGCCTTGAGTTCACCGTTCTTGACCATCTCGTTGAAGGCGAGGCCGAGGCGGTGACGATCACCGAGGCCAACCCAGCAGATGCGTGCCGGCAGGCCCTGGAAGGCGATGCGCTCGGCAGCCATGTCGAGCCAGTTGTGCAGGTGCTTGTTGTCAGGCAGCAGTTCCTTGACCTTGGCGTCCGTCTTGCGGATGTCTTCCGGATCACCCGACAGGGCCGCCCAGCGGAACGGACCGATGCCGCGGCAGAAAAGCGGACGGATATAGGCCGGCACGAAGCCCGGGAAGGCGAAGGCGTTTTCGAGGCCTTCTTCCTTGGCGACCTGGCGGATGTTGTTGCCGTAGTCGAAGGTCGGGATGCCCATGTCCTGGAAGGCGATCATCGCTTCGACATGCTCGCGCATCGAGGCGCGGGCGGCCTTTTCGACGGCCTTCGGGTCGCTTTCGCGCTTTTCCTTCCACTCGGCCATCGTCCAGCCCTTCGGCAGGTAGCCGTTGATCGGGTCGTGGGCAGAGGTCTGGTCGGTGACCATGTCGGGGCGGATGCCGCGACGAACCATTTCCGGCAGGATTTCAGCAGCGTTGCCGAGCAGGCCGACGGACTTGGCCTCACCGGCCTTCGTCCAGCGGTCGATCATCGCGAGCGCCTCGTCGAGCGTCTCGGCCTTTTCGTCGATGTAGCGGGTGCGCAGGCGGAAATCGATCGAGTCCGGATTGCACTCGACGGCAAGGCAGGACGCGCCAGCCATGACGGCGGCGAGCGGCTGGGCGCCACCCATGCCGCCGAGACCGCCGGTCAGAACCCACTTGCCCTTGAGGTCGCCGTTATAGTGCTGGCGGCCGGCTTCCACGAAGGTCTCGTAAGTGCCCTGAACGATACCCTGCGAGCCGATATAGATCCACGAGCCGGCCGTCATCTGGCCGTACATGGCAAGGCCCTTCTTATCCAGCTCGTTGAAATGATCCCAGGTCGCCCAGTGCGGCACGAGGTTTGAATTGGCGATCAGGACGCGCGGGGCATCCTTGTGCGTGCGGAAGATGCCGACGGGCTTGCCGGACTGCACGACCAGCGTCTCGTTCTCCTCGAGATCGCGCAGCGACGCGACGATCTTATCGAAATCCGCCCAGGTGCGGGCGGCGCGGCCGATGCCGCCGTAGACGACCAGCTCATGCGGGTTTTCCGCAACGTTCGGATCGAGGTTGTTCATCAGCATGCGCAGCGGCGCTTCGGTCATCCAGCTCTTGGCGGTCAGTTCTGTGCCGGTGGCGGCGCGCACGTCGCGGATGTTATGGCGAGGATTGGCGGTCATTGGCTGTTCTCCCGGTTCAGCGTGTCAGGGTGGAGGCAAGCGCCTCGATGCGTTGCAGGATGTCTTTGAGATGGACGCGGAGCTTCGCCGCCTTCGCCTCGTCGAGGTCGAAGGGCACAACCTCCGTGGCAAGGTGGCTGACCTGTGCAAGCTCCATCTGGATGGCGTGCACCCCGGTCTCCGGCTTGCCGTAGTGGCGTGTCGTCCAGCCGCCCTTGAAGCGGCCGTTGAGGATGCTGGTATAGCCTTCGGCCGAAGCGCAGGCCTCGTAGGTCGCCGTTTCGATCGCCTTGTCGCAGGTGCGGCCCATATCGGTGCCGACGTTGAAATCCGGCAGCCGGCCTTCGAACAGGAAGGGGATCAGCGAGCGGATCGAGTGGCAATCGTAGAGGATCGCCACGCCGTGGATCGCCTTCACGCGCTCGATTTCGGCGGCAAGAGCCGCGTGGTAGGGTGCGTGGAAATTGGCGAGCCGATAGGCGATATCGGCTTTCGTCGGAGCCTCGCCGTCCTTCCAGATCGGCGTGCCGTCGAAATCCGTTTCCGGAACGAGGCCCGTCGTATTCTGGCCGGGATAGAGGCTGACGCCTTCTGGATCGCGGTTGGCGTCGATGACATAGCGGTGGAACGTGGCGCGCACGGTCGTCGCGTTTGCCAGCAGGCCGTCGTAAAGGCTTTCGATATGCCAGTCCGTATCGGCAAGGATGTGGCCGTTATCGTTCAGGCGCGCCCAGATATCGGCCGGGACATCCGTGCCGGTATGCGGGAAGGCGAGAATGACGGGCGAGGTGCCCTGATGGGTTTCGAAGACTGCCACCTTATGCCCCCAGCACCGGTAGGATGCCCTTGGAGACGGAGGCGGCCAGCGCACCCGAAGTGACGAAGGTGCCGGCGCTTGCGAGATCCGGCGCCATGTAGCGGTCTTCCTCCAGCGTGGCGACGACGGTGCGCAGTGCTGCGATAACCTTCTGCAGTTCCGGGCTGGTGACGAGCGGTGCGCGGAACTCGATGCCCTGGGCGGCGGCGAGCGCTTCGATGCCGACGATGGCGGAGAGATTTTCCGTCATGCGCAGCAGGCGGCGCGCACCGTGGCAGGCCATGGAGACGTGGTCTTCCTGGTTGGCGGAGGTCGGCGTCGAATCCACCGAGGCCGGATGCGCCATCTGCTTGTTTTCGCTCATCAGCGCGGCCGAGGTGACTTCCGCGATCATCAGGCCGGAATTGAGACCCGGCTTCTTGGCGAGGAACGCCGGCAGGCCGAAGGACAGCGCCGGATCGACGAGCAGCGCGATGCGGCGCTGCGAGATCGCACCGACTTCGCAGACGGCGATGGCGATCTGGTCGGCGGCGAAGGCGACGGGCTCGGCATGGAAGTTGCCGCCCGAGACGACGCTGTTGTCCGACAGAACGAGCGGGTTGTCGGTGACGGCGTTGGCCTCGATTTCGAGCGTGCGGGCGGCCGAGCGCAGGAGATCGAGGCAGGCGCCGTCGACCTGCGGCTGGCAGCGGATGCAATAGGGATCCTGCACGCGCTCGTCGCCGGTGATGTGGCTGTCGCGGATGACGGAGCCGGAAAGCAGCGCACGCAGCGCGGCGGCGGCGTCGATCTGGCCCTGATGGCCGCGCAGTGTGTGGATATCGGGATGGAACGGCGCGGAGGAGCCCATGGCGGCGTCCGTGGAGAGCGCGCCGGTGACGAGGGCGGCCTGGGCGGCGCGGGGGGCGCGGAAGAGGCCGGCCAGCGCCAGCGCGGTGGAAACCTGCGTACCGTTGATGAGGGCAAGGCCTTCCTTGGCGGCGAGAACGACGGGCTTCAGGCCGGCCTTGGCAAGGGCGTCGCCGCCGCGCAGGCGTTCGCCGGCATAGAAGGCTTCGCCTTCACCGATCATTGCCGCCGTCATATGGGCGAGCGGCGCGAGGTCGCCGGAGGCGCCGACGGAGCCCTGCTCGGGAATGACGGGAATGACGCCCTTGGCCTGCATGGCCTCGAGAAGGCGGACGATCTCGATGCGCACGCCCGAGGCGCCGCGGCCGAGCGAGATCAGCTTCAGCGCCATGATGAGGCGCACGATGTTTTCCGACAGCGGTTTGCCCACGCCGCAGCAATGCGACAGGATCAGGTTGCGCTGGAGGGTCGCGACATCGGCCGGCGCGATCTTGATCGAGGCGAGTTTGCCAAAGCCGGTGTTGATGCCGTAGACCGGCGCGTCGCCGGCGGCGATTTCGGCGATGCGGGCGGCGGCCTTCTCGATACCGGCGTCGAAGGACGCATCGAGCCTGGTGGCCTCGCCGGTCCAGTAGATGGTTTCAAGGGTTTTCAGGGGCACGGAGCCCGGGTGAAGCGTGATGGTCATGTTTATTCCCCGATGCAGCAGCGCGCGGCTGCGTAAAGAGTGATCAATGTCCGCTGCGGATCCGGGCAAACATGGGGTTGAAGCCCATGCGATAGACCAGTTCCGCCGGCCGGCCGATGTCCCAGAGGACGAAATCGGCCCACTTTCCAGCCTCCAGCGTCCCCACCTCATCGACCAGGCCGAGCGCGCGCGCGGCTTCGCGCGTCGTGCCGGCGATGCATTCCTCGACGGTCATGCCGAAGAGGGTTGCGGCCATGTTCATGGTGAGGAGGAGGGAGGTCAGCGGCGAGGTGCCGGGATTGCTGTCGGTGGCAACGGCCATCTTGACGCCGTGCTTGCGGAAGAGATCGACCGGCGGCTTCTTGGTTTCGCGGATGAAATAGAAAGCGCCGGGCAGGATGACGGCGACGGTGCCGGCTTTCGCCATGGCGGCCGCACCCGCATCGTCGGTATATTCGAGGTGATCGGCCGAAAGCGCGCCATAGCCGGCGGCGAGGGCGGCACCATGCAGGTTGGAGAGCTGGTCGGCATGCAGTTTCACCGGCAGGCCATGCGCCTTGGCGGCATCGAAGACCCGCTTCATCTCGTCGGTCGAGAAGGCGATGCCCTCGCAGAAGCCGTCGACGGCGTCGGCAAGACCCTCGGCGGCGACGGCCGGCAGCATCTCGTTTACGACCTTGTCGATATAGGCGGTCTTGTCGCCCTTCATTTCCGGCGGCAGCGCATGGGCGCCGAGAAAGGTGGTCCGCACGGTGATGTCGCGCTCGTCGGCGAGGCGGCGGGCGGCACGCAGCGATTTCAACTCGCTTTCCGTATCGAGGCCGTAGCCGGATTTCAGCTCGACCGTCGTCACGCCCTCGGCGATCAGCGCATCGAGGCGCGGCAGCGTCTGGCGCACCAGGTCCGCTTCGCTTGCTTCCCGCAAGGCCTTCACGGAAGAGACGATGCCGCCGCCGGCGCGGGCGATTTCCTCATAGGAGGCGCCGGCAAGGCGCAGCTCGAATTCCTGGGCGCGGTCGCCGGCATGGACGAGGTGGGTGTGGCAATCGATGAGGCCGGGCGTGATCCAGCGGCCTTCGCAATCGATGCTTTCGGCAGCAGCAAATTCGGCGGGAAGATCGGCTTCCGGGCCGGCATAGGCGATGCGGCCGTCAACCGCCGCGATGGCGCCGTTCTCGACGATGCCGAGCCCCGGCAGGCTTTCCTTCAGCGTTGCGAGCCGTGCATTGCGCCAGACGCGGGCCGTGTCCTTTTCCGTTGCCGTCATGGTGATTGCCTCTTCCCTGTGATGGCTATAATGTATATACATAATCGCAAGAGGCGCAAGAGCCATTTTACCGGTTCGGCGTCAGGCAGGCACAATCGGGAAGGGAGGGACGGGCAATGGCCGTCATTCATGCAAGGCAGGCGCTGCTTACCAATGGCTGGACGAAAGACGTCAGGATCACCGTCGCGGACGGCCGCATTTCATCGCTGGAGACCGGTGTTGCGGCTGCTTCCGGTGACGAGCGCCATGACACGATCGTCGCGGGCATGCCGAACCTGCACAGCCACGCCTTCCAGCGCGGCATGGCGGGCCTTGCGGAAATGCGCGGGCCGGGTAGTGACTCGTTCTGGAGCTGGCGCAATGTCATGTACCGCTTCGCACTGTCCATGACGCCCGACGACGCCGAGGCCGTCGCCGGCCAGCTCTATGTGGAAATGCTCGAAGCCGGATTCACCCGCGTCGGCGAGTTTCACTATCTGCATCATGACAAGGATGGCGGGCACTATGGCGATATCGCCGAAATGGCCGCGCGCATCGCATCGGCCGCGTCCGCAACGGGTATCGCGCTGACGCTGCTGCCGGTCTTCTACGCCCATGCCGGCTTCGGCGGTACGGCGCCGGGCGAGGGGCAGCGCCGCTTCATCAACGATCGCGAATCCTACGGCCGCCTGCTGGAGCGCTGCCGGGCTCTGACGACTGCGCTGCCCGAAGGCATTACGGGCGTCGCGCCGCACAGCCTTCGCGCCGTCACGCCGGATGAACTGACCGACGTCGTCGCCATGGCCGGCGACAAGCCTGTCCATATCCACATTTCCGAGCAGGTGAAGGAAGTGGAGGACAGCATCGCCTGGTCCGGCCGCCGCCCGGTGGAATGGCTGCTGGACAACCAGAAGGTCGATGGCCGCTGGTGCTTCATCCACGCCACGCACATGACGGAGGCCGAGACGCGCGGCATGGCGAAAGCCGGTGCCATTGCCGGCCTTTGCCCGATCACCGAGGCCAATCTCGGCGACGGCACCTTCCCGGCGCCCGATTTCTTCGCCGCCGGTGGCCGTTATGGCGTCGGTTCGGATTCGAATGTGCTGATCGGCCTGCCGGATGAGTTGCGCCAGCTGGAATATTCGCAGCGCCTCTTCCACCGCGCCCGCAACGTATTGGCCACACCGGGCGGCTCGACGGGCCGCGCGCTCTTCGACGGCGCACTCATCGGCGGTGCCGCCGCCCTCGGCGCCGAAACGGGCATCGCGGCCGGCAAGGCCGCCGATTTCGTCAGCGTTAAGACCCGCCACGGCCTCGATCTCGATGGCGATGCGCTGCTCGACGGCTGGATATTTGCCAATGGCGCCGAGGTCGATTGCGTGTGGGTCCATGGCCGCAAGCAGGTCGAAGGCGGCCGGCACGTAGCGCGCGAAGCGATCGGCCGGCGCTTCACCGCGACCATGCGGGCGCTTGCCGAGGCTTGAGCCTCTCTCGAAAGACGCTATGACTTTGTCACCGGGCGATTCCGCGCCCGGCAAGCCGGAGGCGACCATTTCCACCGAAGAGGATAAAAGCGCCAAGGAGCCTTCGCTGCACCGCCGCATCCTGGAGGATGTGGAAGGCAGGATCCTCTCGGGTGAATGGCCGCCGGGCCACCGCATTCCCTTCGAACATGAACTGACCGAGCAGTATCAATGCTCGCGCATGACGGTGAACAAGGCGATCACCGAACTCGTCAAGCGCGGCCTCATCGAGCGGCGCCGTAAATCCGGCAGCTACGTCACGCATCCGCACGCCCAGTCCGCGGTCCTGGAAATCCACGACATCCGCCTCGAGGTCGAATCACTCGGTCTGCCCTATCGCTATGAGCGGCGCGCCCTGGCACGCCGGGCTGCCAAGGCGGCCGATCGTCGTCTGATGGAGCTTGCCGAATCGGCGCGTCTCATCGAGATCAGCGCGCTGCACTATGCCGGCGCCCAACCTTTTTGCCTGGAAGAGCGTCTCATCAACCTGGCCGCGGTGCCGGAAGCCGTGGATGAGAGTTTCGAGACGACGGCGCCCGGCGCCTGGCTGATGAGCCGCGTGCCGTGGAGTGCCGCCGAACACCGCATCCGCGCCGTGGGGGCCGATGCCCGCACCGCCGAACTGCTGGCCATCGCGCCCGGCACGCCCTGCCTCGTCGTTGAGCGCCGCACCTGGAGCGGCGGCGTCTACATCACCCATGTGCGGCTGACCTATCCCGGCGAAAAACACGAACTCGTCGCCGAATTCGCCCCGAGCCATCCCAAGCAGAACGCCTGAACCTCAGGCGCCACCCGCGAACTGTTCCGCCCGGATCGTTTCGTAATAGGGGGCTATTGCCGGGCTTGCTGCGGCGAGTTCGTCGAAAGCCGCGTCGTCCGCCGTCAGGCGGCCGGCATATTTCTCCTCGATGAAGCGTGCATGGGTGGCCTTCGCCGTTTCCGGCAGGCTGCGCACCACCGTGAAGACCGGCGCGGCGCTGGTGCGGCCCTTCACCGTGATGCGGTCGAGTTCGAGTATCGCAAAATGCTGGTCGGCGAGCTCTGCTGTGCGTTCGCCGATGAGCAGCGGCACGCCATAAAGCTTCGAGGCGCCTTCGAGGCGGGAGGCGAGGTTTACCGCATCGCCGAGCACGGAGTAATCGAACCGCTGCGACGAGCCCATATTGCCGACCACGCAGTCGCCCGTATTGATGCCGATGCCGATGCGCAACGCATGATAGGGTGCGCCGGTGGCGGCCGCCTCGGCACGAAGCTCGGCATTCAGCGCCGTCATCGCGTCCAGCATGTCGAGCGCTGCCGCCACCGCGTGGTGGGCATGCTCGCCGTCGTCGAGTGGCGCGTTCCAGAAGGCCATCAGGCAGTCGCCGATATATTTGTCGATCGTGCCGCCATGCTTCAAAACAATGTCGGAGAGCGGCGTGAGCAGCCGGTTGATCAGCGTCGTCAGCTGTTCCGGATCGTCTTTCAGGGCTTCCGCGATGGTGGTGAAGCCGCGCACATCGCAAAACAGGATCGAGAGCGTGCGCCGCTCGCCGCCGAGCTTCAGCTGCGAGGGATCGCGCGCCAGCCGCTCGACGAGGGCGGGCGAAAGATATTGCGAGAAGGCGCGCACGATCTCGCGCCGCTGCCGGCGCTCTTCGGCATAGTCGAAGGCGGTCTGGCCGGCGGCGACGAAAAGCAGCGCCAGCGTGGGGCCGACGGGCGAAACGAAGAGATTGGCTTCCCGGATCAGCACGAAGCTGAGGAGACCGATGAGCAGCGTGGCAAAAAGGCTGAGCGCCACGGTTTCCCAGCGCGTCGCGCGGCGCACGAAGATCGCGGACAGGAGGGCGGCAAGGGCGATCGCACAGATGGCGACGGGCGTGCCGGCCTGCCGGATGGCGGCACCTGCCGTCAGATTGTCGAAGATCGTCGCCTGGATTTCCGCGCCCGGCACCAGCCTGCCGGTATGCACGGTATAGGATGTGGCGAAGGCATCGGCACCGCCCGAATTGATCGCCGGCGCATTCTGCAGACTGAGACCGACGATGACCACGCGGCCCTTGAACGTATCCTTCGGCAGCATGTGATCGGGATCAAGCGCCTGGTAGTAGGAGACGGTCGGATAGCTGCGCGAAGGGCCGAAGGACTGCAGAAGCTTGCCTTCCGGCGAAACGGCCGTGCGCCCGGCAAGACGCGCAAGCGCCATCGCAAAACCATCCTCATAGCGCGGCAGATCGCGGAAAACGCCATCGCCGCCAAGCGCGATGGAGGCGATGCCGGTCACGGCGCCCGCTTCGGTAAAGGCCGGCAGCGGCGTGGTGCGCAGCAACTGATCGGCCTGCGGCGTGACGATCATGCTCTCGTCTCCTGCCAGAACCACGTCCGGGCCGAGCGCTTTGGCCAGAGCCTCGTCGGAGGCCGGGTTGGAGGGCTCGGCGAAGATGATGTCGAGGCCGATTGCGGCGGCTCCGGCCTTGCGCAGGCTGTCGATCAGGCGGGCATGCAGTTCTCGCGGCCAGGGCCATTGCGCATTGATCTCGGCCAGCGACGGCTCGTCGATCGCCACGATGATGGGGCCGCCTTCCGGCGGGCTCGGCGCGTCAAGCGTCGAAAGATAATCGAAGGCACGCAGATCGGTGAGCGACCAGGCGGGGAGCTGCGCCAGCGCGGAAATCAGCGCGATGACCGCGAAGGTGAGGGCCGCCAATCGCCGCGAACGTCGCGACCAGAGGCCGGGATGGCGAAAGGCAAAGGTCATGCGCGGCTCCGGGCCGGACGGGGCAGGGATGCGACGGGCGGCTGGCCGGATGGAGGCGGGAGATTGCGCATGCGCAATGCACGCGTCATCCCCCTGAAAAAGTCAAGCGGTCCGGCATGGCCGGCGTTGCTTTCCGGGTGCGCTTCGCTATCACGGAATGGCGTGGCGAAGGATAGAGACATGGCAAAACCCGATGAAGGCGTGGCGATCCTCAAACCGGTGCTTGATGGCACCGAAGGCATCGCACTCGAACATTTCGACCACATCCGCCGCGTCAACGACGTCTTCTACGATCAGGTGAAACTGTCCGATCAGAAGGCCGCCTATATTTTCACCTTCATGCTGGCGCTGCTTGTGACCTCGACGGAAAGCCGCGCCGTCTTCACATGGTCGCGTTATGCCGAAGGCGACTGGACCTCAGATATCTTCTCCGGCCTGCTGGCGCTGGCGCTGGTCTTCTCCATCCTGTCGGCGATTCTCGTCGTACTGCCGCGCCGCGTCGACAAGTCCACGTCGCTGTTCTGGGGCGCTTGGCCGCACCATCGCGAGGATTTCCGCACGGCGGCGCTCAACCGTGATGTCGACTATCTTTTCGAGCAATATATGCAGAACGCCGATGCCATGGCGTCGATCGCCCGCGACAAATACCGTTTCGTGGGCTTTGCATTCCGAGGACTATTGCTGACGGTGCTAGCCTATGTCGCGCTTTTGGCGACGCGGTGATCAGAGCGGGATGGTGCCGTTTTCCTCGCCATCCCAATATTGAACGCGCTTGCCGCGAACGTGGATGAGAACAAGGCCGGGCGTGTCGATGCCCTGCGTGAACCAGCGCTCCAGATCCGGCACCCAGTGCTCTTCGAACTGGCCCTTGTCCTTGCTGACATGCGCCTCGCCTTCGATGGAGATGAAGATTCCCGGCTTGCCAAGCAGGCTCGGCGGCTCCGTGAAAGCAAGGGATACCTGCGGATCGCGGTTGATGTCGGCGATCTTGTGGGTGTCTTCGAAAGAAAAGAACCACGAGTCGCCGTCATAATCGACATCGCCATTGTTACTCATCGGCCGGTTGGTGATGGCGGCCGATCCGCTATGCGTCGACATCATGCAGAAGTCGATCTTCTTCAGCTTTCGCGCGATTTCGGGGGGCGTCATCGAGGACATGGGCGCGACTTTCTAGGAGGGGGACCTTGCGACTTAGAAAATGGCGTGCGCAGGCGAATGTTCCGAGGCTGAGGCAATAAATGCGGTATTCCGAATCTGGACATCGCTTCGCACGAGGGCTTGGTGCAGACAGGTGATAAGTAAACATCGCGTCGATGGCGTCTTTCGATAGAGATTTCTCGCCATACGCCAACTACCTTGGATTGAATTTTCTTGACGTAAAGTACGGGTTTTGATGGTATGCCTTTAATTTGGGAGGCATTGCATGGTCGGCTTTGTGAAAAGAGTATTTTCTTCTTTTTCGTCCGCATTCTCAGCAGTGTTCGTGATGGTGCGCGGATTGCTGATTTTTCTTTCGGCAGTACTCGTCGTATGGTTCGGGGCCTATGTGTTACACCGCATCGTTCCGTCGACGGTCGTGGCGCAGTTTTCAAGCGACGTGGCTGCGTACAAAGATGGTTTTTTCCTATCATTGGACAGGATCACCGGGGCGAGCAATTCCCTAGATCGGTCATCTATGCAGATTTTTTCTTCAGATACACTTAATAGCGGTGCAAACCAATGGGTAGAAGTTTGCTATGAAGGAGGTGGGGCGAGTATCGGGTTGATCGATAAACCATCCCTGAGCTACGGCCTCACTCCAAGAACACTAAAGCTAATAGGCAGTATTCGCGATCAGTCGGATGTGATGTACGAACGGCTACATGGTGATAGAGGTACTTTGTTTTCGCTGAGAGAAAAATCGGGTTGGTTCGCCGCGATCCTCATCGCCATCGGCATGGTCACGACGATCGTGTCCGCACTTAACTCCTCGGAGTTTGGCAATGGATCCAGTTATTCGGCATCAATGATAAAGGTCTTGGCGATCATTTTGCCGGCTCTAGGCACCGCACTTACCGCCTATGCGGCACTGTACGCTTCACCTGATCAAGTTTCCAGAAAAAGTCAGATCGTCTTCAACTTGATGGCACTACAATCGGAAATGGATGGCATCTTCATTCAGGCGCCATGTCCTCTTGTCGGTGAAGAGCAGATATCCAGGTATGAGAAGTATGTCGCCGATTGGGGCAGGAGGTTTTCCGAGATCGTGTCTAACGCCGACTACAGTCAGGGCGTGTCAAAAGACGCTAACCAAGGCCGCCAAGCCAATCCAGGTGAGGGTGAAAGCAAAGCAAATGCCGCGTCCGGCGGCCAGTGAGTACGCGTAGCTAATGCCATATCGATTCTCCCCCGTCGAAACGTAAACGGGATAGAAGATCAGGGGGATAGGAAGAAAAATCTTGCGAAAACAGAGGCTTGCAAGACAGGTAATGGTGGGCGATGACGGACTCGAACCGCCGACATCCTCGGTGTAAACGAGGCGCTCTACCAACTGAGCTAATCGCCCGCCGCGTTGGTGGCTGTGATCTATGCGGAACCGGATCGAACCGCAAGAGGGAAATATCAAATTATTCCACATTTTTTGAACGGCGGACGGAGATGCCAGAAGGGTGTGGAAACATTTCGCACCGCGTCATTGTTTTGTCTTGAAACCTGCTTGACACCCAAACACGAACCCCGTAGTTAGCCGCTCATCGAACGGCTCAAGGCCGCTCGGGACGGGTGTTTCACCCGGACGCTTTCGAGGATGCGGGTGTAGCTCAGTCGGTTAGAGTGCCGGCCTGTCACGCCGGAGGTCGCGGGTTCGAGCCCCGTCACTCGCGCCATTCTCGACATCGATGGATCTATGGCCCCCTCGCGCGCTCGCCCCGTCCGTATGCGCGCGGTCGAAGTCGTCCTTCGCCAAGCCGACGGCCTTGCCTTGCGGATATGGACAGCCAGGCATGAGCCTCGATATCG
>CBFGOD010000055.1:0-14509 GCA_965650295.1 uncultured Shinella sp.
CCGATGCGATCGCCTCGACGGCCTTGTCGACGAGGTCGCCCGGCACGGCGATCTCGATCTTCAGTTTCGGCAGGAAGCTGACGGCATATTCGGTGCCGCGGTAGATTTCCGTGTGGCCCTTCTGGCGCCCGTAACCCTTCACTTCGGTCACGGTCAGGCCCTGGATGCCCACGGCGGTGAGGGCTTCGCGCACCTCGTCGAGTTTGAACGGCTTGATAATGGCCATTACGATTTTCATCTGGTTTCCCATCCTTCGTGCTTGTCCCCCAGCCGGGGCCATGTCTCTGGCCGTTTGCAGATGCAACGACTGAGACCTACACATTCAAGGGGCGTGCCAGATTCGAACGGCTCAGCTAAAATACTGAATTTAAATCGATAAAAATGACATTCTCGCTGCGGCGCAAAAAATCACCACTACGAATGATCAAAAAATAAGCGATAAAAGTATTATGAATAAATTTTAGTCAGTTGCCTTTTTCCGAATCAGCCCTTCCTGGGCGACGGAGGCAAGCAGGGTGCCGGAACGGCTGAAAATTGCGCCACGCGTCATTCCGCGCCCGCCGAAGGCCGAGGGACTGTCCTGGCTGTAGAGCAGCCAGTCGTCGAGAACCGGCGGGCGATGGAACCACATGGCATGGTCGAGGCTCGCCACCTGCAGCCTGCGGTCCAGCACGGAGGTGCCGTGCGCGAAGAGCGAGGTGTCGAGCAGCGTCATGTCGGAGAGATAGGCCAGCACCGCCGCCTGCAAATGCCGTTCGGCCGGCACCGGCCCCGTCGTGCGCACCCAGATGTTCTGCCTCGGCTCCAGCTTCTCGGCGGAGAAATAGTGATCGAGCGCGACGGGGCGCAGCTCGATCGGCCGCGGACGTTCCCAATAGGCACGGATATGCGAGGGCGCCTGCGTCAGGAACCGCTCCTTCAGCTCCGCCTCCCCGAGCAGGTTTTCCGGCATCGGCACATCCGGCATCGGCGCCTGATGTTCGAAACCGTCCTCGTCGTCCTGGAAGGACGCGGTCATGAAATAGATCGGCTTGCCGTGCTGGATGGCCGTGACCCGGCGCGTGGAGAAGGAGCCGCCGTCGCGGATGTTCTCCACGTCGTAGATGATCGGCACTGAGGGATCGCCCGGCCGTACGAAATAGGCGTGAAGCGAATGTACGAAACGCCCTTCCGCCACCGTGCGCGTCGCCGCGACCAGCGCCTGGCCGATCACCTGCCCGCCGAACACCCGCTGCCAGCCGACCTGCGGGCTCTTGCCGCGAAAGAGCCGTGCCTCGAGCTGCTCGAGATCGAGCGTTTCGATCAGAAGGTCCATGGCGGGGTTCTTGGGCTGATGGCGCGACATTTGGACGTGGCTCCGATACATGGCCTGAGGTAGGAAAGCGGCCCCTCCTCCTCTATATAGGGGGAAACAAGACCTCAAGCGGCGAGGAGCCTCCCCATGACCGACGCGACCAAGCCCGACGCCTCCCCCGACGCGCCCTTGCTCGACGTGCTCGTCGCCGGTGGCGGCTATGTCGGCCTGTCGCTGGCCGTCTCGATCAAGAAGGCCGCGCCGCACCTTGCCGTCGAGGTCGTCGATGGCGCGCCCGCGCACGTCTGGCAGAAGGACGAACGCGCCTCGGCCATCGTCGCGGCCGCACGCAACCTGCTCGACGTGCTCGGCGTGTGGAACGAGATCGCCCCGGAGGCCGAACCGATCCGCCGCATGGTCATCACCGATTCGCGCACCGCCGATCCCGTGCGCCCTGTTTTCCTGACCTTCGAGGGCGCCGGTTCCGGCGATGACGGCCAGCCCTTCGCCCATATGGTGCCGAACCGCGCCATGACCGGCAGCCTGCTACGCCAGGCCGAGATTCTCGGCATCCCCGTACGCTGGTCGACATCGGCCGAGGGTTTTGCCACCGGCCAGCACGCGACCGACGTCACCCTTTCCGACGGTTCCGCGCGAAAAACCCGCCTGCTCGTCGCCTGCGACGGCGTGCGCTCGAAACTGCGCGACATGGCGGGCATCAAGACCGTGCGCTTCGATTACGGCCAGTCCGGCATCGTCACCACCGTCGAGCACGAGCGCCCGCATGACGGCACGGCGGAGGAACATTTCCTGCCCGCCGGCCCCTTCGCCACGCTGCCGCTCACCGGCAATCGTTCCTCGCTCGTCTGGACCGAGCGCACGGAGGACGCCCGCCGCCTCGTCGAAAGCGACGACCTCGTCTTCGAGGAAGAGCTGGAACGCCGCTTCGGCCACAAGCTGGGCGCGCTGAAGGTCGTCGGCGGCTGCCGCGCCTTCCCGCTCGGCCTCACACTTGCCCGCGCCTTCATCGCCCCGCGTTTCGCGCTGGCGGGCGACGCCGCGCATGGCATCCATCCGATTTCCGGACAGGGCCTCAATCTCGGCTTCAAGGATGTGGCCGCACTCGCCGAAACCATCGTCGAGGCCGACCGCCTCGGCCTCGATATCGGCGCCGTCTCGGTTCTGGAACGCTACGAGACCTGGCGCCGCTTCGACACGGTCCGCATGGGCGTCACCACCGACGTGCTGAACCGCCTGTTCTCCAACGACGCAACACCGATCCGCGTGCTGCGCGACATCGGCCTCGGCGTCGTCGACCGCCTGCCCGGCCTCAAGCCCTTCTTCATCCGCCAGGCCGAAGGCACCACCGGCGGCGGTCATCCGCGCATGCTGGTCGGCCAGCGGATTTGATCCGCGGCTGCTTGCTGCCACGGTCGCTCCATCCTCTTCGTCATCCTCGGCCTTGAGCCGAGGATCCATGCCACAAGCACGACGGTGGGGATGCGTGGATCCTCGGCTCAAGGCCGAGGATGACGGAGGAGAGGGCTGTGTTCAAAGCCCCCAACCGCCCCTCAATCCTTGATTTCCCGCGCCTCGGAAATCAGCATGATCGGGATACCGTCGCGGATCGGATAGGCGAGCTTGGCCTTTTCGGAAATCAGTTCCCCGGCCTCAGCATCATAGTGCAGCCGCCCCTTGGTGAGCGGGCAGACGAGAAGTTCGAGCAGTTTGGGCGCGACCCGGCTGGTGTTGTCGTCCATTAGTCCCACCCTATTGCAGCCGCGTATCCACATCACCGTAGCTGCGCGCCAAAACGATCTCGGTGATGGCGATCAGCGTTTCCGCGCGGGTTTTCAGGTCCGGTGCTTCCAGCAGCGCCTGCTTTTCGGCCGGGCCATAGGGCGACATCATCGCCATGGAATTGACCAGCGTCGTGTTGCTCGCCCGCTCCACGCTCTCCCAGTCCGCCTCCAGCTTGTTGGCATCGAGATAGGCCTTGAAGGCGGCGAGCAGCGCGTCACGGTCGACGGTCTTCTCGTCGTCCTGGGCGGAGAGATCGCCGATGAAGGGCGCGATGCGGAAACTGCGGTAGGATTTCGTGCTGGCGGCTTCCTCCAGCAGGCGGTAACGGCACACGCCGGTGAGCGAGACCACATAGCGCCCGTCACCCGTTTCCGCGAAGGAGGTGATGCGACCGATACAGCCCACCTTGCAAAGCTCGGGATTGTCGTGACCGGTCTCATCCGCGCGGTGCTCGCCGAAAACCGGTTGCACCATGCCGATCAGCCGGTGCGCGGCGAGCGCGTCGTCGAGCATGGAGAGATAACGCGGCTCGAAAATGTTGAGCGGCAGCTGGCCGCCGGGCAGGAGAAGCGCCCCCGTCAGCGGAAAGACGGGGATCGTCTCGGGCAGGTCCGCCGGCTTCAGATAGCGCGCATTTCCCACATGCATGGCATTGCCTTCCATTCCATGGCGCGGTGCTGCGTCCAGCTCCTCCGTCCCGGCCCCTCGCCGACGCGCCTTCTCCGAATGTGGGGCGGGCGCGCCGTTTCTCAAGGGATGCCGCTCTGTCGCGGGCAAAAAACCTCAGGAAAACAGGATCGACGAAAGCTTGCGACGGGCCGACATCGTCGCCGGGTCCTTCGGGCCCCAGACGTCGAAAAACTGCAGCAGTTCGCGGCGCGCACCGTCGTCCTCGAAGGCGCGGTCGCGCTTCATGATATAGAGCAGGTGCTCGGCCGCCGCCTGGCGGTCGCCCTCGACATTGCGGATCTTCGCAAGGCTCAGCCGGGCGGCATGATCGTCGGCATTCGCGGCCAGCGCCTGCTCGAGTGCAGCGGGATTGCCGAGCTTGCGCGCTTCCTCGATCTGGCCGAGCTTCTTGAGAACGGCGACGATAGCGGGATCCGCCGCGACCGCGTCCGGCAGGTTGCTCAGCGTCTGGCGGGCGTTCTCGATCTGATCGACGGCGATCATGCAATCGGCGATGCCGGCCAGTGCCACGGCATTTTCCGGGTCCGCCTGCAGCAAGGCGCCATAGAGATCGGCGGCACCGGCGACATCGCCGGCATCGAACAGCGTCTTGGCTTCGGCGAGCAGCGCCTCGATCTCGGCCTTCTCATCGGCGCCCGCAGGACCGGCGACCTTGTCGATGAAGTCGCGGATCTGGCTTTCCGGCACCGCGCCCATGAAACCATCGACCGGCCGGCCGCCGACGAACGCGACGACGGCGGGAATGGACTGGATGCCGAGCTGGCCGGGAATCGACGGATGATCGTCGATGTTGAGCTTGACGAGCTTCACGCGGCCGGCACTTTCGCGCACGACCTTTTCGATGATCGGCTGGAGTTGCTTGCAGGGGCCGCACCAGGGCGCCCAGAAATCCACCAGAACGGGCTGCTGGCGCGAGGCTTCCATCACGTCGCGCGAGAAATTCGCCGTCGTCGTGTCCTTGATCAGGTCGTCCGCCGCCGGAGCCGCGCCGCCGCCATAGTTCGCCGAAACGTTCATCTGGCCGCCATAGGACGATGCATAGGGGTTTTCGCCTGCACTCATGGTCTCTCCTGTGGCGCCGAGCGCCTGAATCACGTGTCTGCGCCCAAAATCGTATGTCAGGCGGTGACTTTCAAGACAAGCGGCTCATGTCCCGTCGCCTCGATGAAGCGCAACAGGTCCTTCGAGCCGATCGAGGTCGTCGCGTCGTTGCGCAGCGGATGGCAGTTGATCGTGTCGTATTGCATGAGATCAGTGTCGATGATCATCTTTACCTGACGCCCGGTATCGTTGAGCACGCCGAAGGCAGTGACGGCACCGGGAATGACGCCGAGATATTCCATCAGCTTCTCCGGCTTGCCGAAGGAGACCTTGCTCGCCGCACCGATGACCGTGTGGATGGTCTTCAGGTCGATGGTCGCGTGCTCCTCGACGGTCATCAGGAAGTAGTTGTCCTTCTTGTCCTTCACGAAGAGGTTCTTCGTGTGGCCGCCGGGGATTTCATCGCGCAGCGCCACCGATTCGGCGACGGTGAAGACCGGCGCATGCTCCTTGGTCGAATGGGCAATGCCCAGCCCGTCGAGAAACTGGAAAAGATCCTTGTCGGTCTTCGGCTGCTGTTCGCTCATCTCATCGTTCCCGGCGTGAATTATCCCTGCCCGCTGATAGGGCTTCGATCCCGTCAACGCAACCGCCTCAGAATCCGGCGCTTTGAAAGGCGCTGTAATTTTTTCTTCAAAATCCGAAATTTCCCTGTTGCGTTTTAAAAAGGCTTGGGCCATATACCGCCCGTCGCCGCAACGCAGCGACCTTCGGCCAAGCGATCTACCCCAGGCCGTCGTAGATGAGCGGGTGTAGCTCAGGGGTAGAGCACAACCTTGCCAAGGTTGGGGTCGGGCGTTCGAATCGCCTCACCCGCTCCATTCTTCCAAGACGTCGCAAGCCTCGGTTCGCCGGGGCTTTTTTGTTTTCTGGCTTTCTCAGCTTTGTGCGTAACACGCAAAATTCCCCAATAAAAAAGCCAGCCACCGGTTCACAGTTGCTGGCTTTTTTTGATTCGAAACTTGCTACGCGGTTTATGCCGCCCGGCGCTGCTGCTGCGTAAACTGACCGCGCCCTTCCGCGATGTGGAACTGCGACAGCGCCGTCTGGAGTTGGGCGGCTTCGCTGGCCAGGACCTGGCTGGCGGCCGTGGTTTCCTCAACCATGGCGGCGTTCTGCTGGGTCATCTGGTCCATCTGATTGACGGCGGTGTTGATTTCGCCAAGTGCCGCGGACTGTTCCTGCGCCGCGCGGGTGATAGATACGACGTGGTCGTTGACGCGGTTGACGAGGTCCTTGATCTCGGAGAGTACGTCGCCGGTCGACAGCACCAGCGAGACGCCGCCCTTTACTTCGCCGGCCGAGACGTTGATCAGCGTCTTGATCTCCTTGGCGGCATTGGCCGAGCGCTGGGCGAGTTCGCGCACTTCCTGGGCGACGACGGCGAAGCCGCGGCCGGCTTCGCCCGCACGTGCCGCTTCCACACCGGCATTCAGCGCCAGCAGATTGGTCTGGAAGGCGATCTCGTCGATGACCGAGATGATCTGGCTGATCTTCTGCGAGGACTGCTCGATGCGGCCCATGGCGTCGATGGCGCTCTTGACGATGTCGCCCGACTTCTCGGCGCTTTCCTTGGTCTCGCGCACCATCTCGGAGGCTTCGATGGCGCGTGACGTGGAGGTTTTCACCGTCGTGGTGATCTCCTCGAGTGCGGCTGCGGTCTCCTCCAGCGAGGCGGCCTGCTGCTCCGTGCGGTGGGCGAGCTGGTCGGCGGCGGCCGAGAGTTCGCGGCTGTTGCCCGTAATGGTGCCGGCCGTCGTGAGGATGCCGCCCATCGTGCTGCGCAGCGTCAGCATGGCACCGTTAACGTTGGCCTGCAGCTCGGCGAAATCGCCCTGGAAGTGGCCGCTCATTTCCTGCGTAAGATCGGCATGCGAGAGCGAGGCGATGACGCGACGCACTTCGCTGACGCCGCGGTCGACATTCTGCACCAGTTCGTTGACGCTGGTGGCGAAGCGGCTCAAGTCCTCGTCCTCGTAGGTTTTGGTGATGCGGCGCGAGAAATCGCCGGCAGCGGCAGCCGCGACGATCGTCGAGATGTTGGATTGCAGGTCCTTGCTCTGCGCCTGAAGGGCCGCTTCCTGAGCTTCCATGTCGCGCATCTGCATCTCGTTGGCGCGGAAGACGTCGAGCGTGCGGGCCATGGCGCCGATCTCGTCCTGGCGCTCCGTGCAGGGGATCGTGTCATCGAGCTTGCCGGCGGCGAGGTTCGACATGACGCCGGTCAGAAGCTGGATCGGGCGCACGATGCCTTTGCGGGCAAAGGCGATGCTGAACAGCATGCCCGCGACGATGCAGACGAAAGCGGTGGCGAGCAGCAGGGCCTGCGTCGTCGTCGAGCGCGAGATGGCGGTGGCGCGCGATTCCGAAAGCGTCCTGGCGGAATAGGTCGTGTATTCCTTGAGCGCCGCGGTGACGGCCTTCTGGCCCTCCAGCGCCTTGTCGAGGGCGGCGAGGATCGCCGCGCGGTCGTTGCCCTTTTCCGAGGCGACGGCGACCATGGCGCGGATCTCGTCGAAATAGGGCGTCATGGCGGCGCGCACGCCCTCGAGCAGCTTCTGCTCGCTGGCATCGGCGGTCGAGGCGATCTTCGGCAGGCGGTCGAGCATTTCCTTGGAGCGCTTGTCCGTCTCGGCGGCGAAATCGGCGGCCTTTTCCGGCGCCAGCGCCAGCTGGTAGGTCATGCGGCTGATGGCGATGACGTCGATGCGCAGGTCCATGGCCTCGCGGGCCACCTCTTCACGCGCACCGGTATCCTCCAGCGCGCCGCCGAGCGAGGTGAGGCCGCGGCTGCCGACGGTGGCGATGGTGCCGGCGGCAATGCCCATCAGGAGCACGAGCAGGCCGACCTTGCGGGAGATCGAGAGATCCGAGATTTTCATGGACAGAGGTCCCCTGGGGCGACCGGCGCTGTCCTGGCGCGTTCAGCCCGCACAACCCGGCATCATTCCGGGTCCATGCGGGCGTTGTGCGGCACAAAGGTTTCGATTGTCTTGCTTTTGGGCAGGTGTCTTTGGGGGGGCGGAGCCGCCGTCAGGCCTTGCGGAAGATGTAATCCGTCTCCTGCCGCAGCGTCTCGCCGGGGCGCAGAACCGCCTTGGGGAAATGCGCGTGGTTGACGGCATCGGGCCAGACCTGCGTTTCCAGGCAGAAGCCGGCAAAGGCGCCATAGTGGCGGCCTTCGAGGCCGGGAACGGCGGGGCTGACCTTGGCGCCGGTATAGAGCTGCACGCCCGGCTCTGTCGTCAGAACGGCAAGCGAAACGCCCGAAACGGGGCTGCGCACCGCGGCGACGGGACGCTTGGCGACGCGCTCCGGCGAAAGGCAGAAATTGTGGTCGAAGGCGACGCCGCCCGCTTCCGTCTGGCGGGCAAGCGGGGTCCATTCCCGGAGATCGAAGGGCGTGCCGGCGACGGGGCGGACCTCGCCGGTCGGAATGAGGTTTTCGTCGACGGGCAGGTAGTGTTCCGCAGCCAGACGGATCTCGTGGCCCAGAGCATTCGCGCCGGAATCGAGGATGAAATAGCTGTGCTGGCAGAGATTGACCGGCGTCGGCGCGTCGGTCACGGCCTCGTAGACGACGGAGAGCACGCCGTCGCCCGGCAGGCGATAGGTGCAGGTGATGGCGCAATTGCCGGGATAGCCGGCACGGCCGTCGGGATCGGTCAGCGCGAGCGTGACGAAGTCGGCGCCCTTTTCGGCAATTTTCCAGTTCTGCCGGCCAATGCCGTCGCTGCCGCCGTGCAGATGCGTGACGCCGCGCTCGTTGCATTCAAGCTGGTAGTCGTGGCCATCGATGGCGAAACGGCCGCCGCCGATGCGGTTGGCGCAGCGGCCGGGCGTGGCGCCGAAGAACGGCGAATGGTCGAGATAGGACGGCAGGTCTTCGAAGCCGAGCACCAGCGGCGCATCGTGCCCGTCAAGCCGCAGATCCTGGATGACGGCGCCCCAGGTCAGGACAGAGGCCGTCAGTCCGCCGCCCGATATCGTGACGCGCTCCACCATCTCCCCCTGATCGAGCCGACCGAAGATATCCTGTTCCTGACCCACGCTTGCGTCTCCTCCGCCGGCTTTCCCAGCGCGGCAACCTGCTTCAATTCCTTGCCGGCCGCAACCGAAAAGTCATACTATTCGACGATCCGTCAGAGGTTCTTCTGATAGACGATGAAGGGCGTCTTCTCGGCGAGACGGTCATAGAGTTGGCGCGCGGTGGCGTTGAACTCCTGCGTCATCCAGTAGACCTCCGGCGAGCCCGCCTCCTTCGCCTTGGCATAGACGCTTTCGATCAGCGCGCGGCCAATGCCGCTGCCGCGCACCTCGGGATCGGCAAAGAGATCCTGCAGATAGCAGACATTGCCAACCGTCCAGCACGAGCGATGGAAGAGATAATGCGCGAGGCCCACGGGCTTGCCGTCCAGCGTGGCGATGAGGCCGCGATATTCACCCTCCGCAACCTCGCCCGTCAGCCGGGCGAAGGTCGTGGCGTAGATCTCTTCCGGCAGAACCGTCTCGTAGAAGGCGAGATAGGCGGTCCACAGGCGGCGCCATTCGCCTTCATCATCCTTGTGCAGCGGGCGGATAACGACACGGCTCATGGTCAGGCTCCCGTTCCGATCTTTTCGAGGTCGTATGGCGTGGTCTGGTAGATTTCGTTGATCCAGTTGCCGAACAGCAGATGCGCATGGCCGCGCCAGCGGTTCTGCGGCGGCAGGGCCGGATCGTTGTGCGGGAAATAGTTCTTCGGCATCTTGATCGGCACGCCGGCCGAGACGTCACGGAAATATTCGTCGGCCAGCGAGGTCGAGTCGTATTCGACATGGTTGAAGATGTAGAGATTCTTCGCCTTGTCCTGCACCAGACACACCCCCGTTTCGTCCGACTCCAGCAGTATATCAAGGTCCGGCACGGCGCGGATATCTTCCGCGCGAATTTCCGTCCAGCGCGAGACGGGAACCTCGAAATTGTCGGAGAAGCCGTTGAGGAAGACCGACGAGGGTTTGCGGTTGTGGTGACGATAGACGCCGAATGCCTTTTCCTCCAGCGTGCGTTTCGGCACGCCGTGGAAATGATAGATCGCCGCCATCGCACCCCAGCAGACATTCAGCGTGGAGTGCACATTGGTGTGTGTCCAGTCGAGGATCGCCTTCATCTCGTCCCAGTAGGTGACGTCCTCGTAGTCGAGCGTCTCCACCGGCGCGCCGGTGATGATGAAGCCGTCGAACTTGCGGTGCTTCACCTCGTCCCACGTGTCGTAAAAGGCGAGCAGATGGTCTTCGGACGTGTTCTTGGCGCGGTGGCCACCGACACGCACCAGCGACAGCTCGACCTGCAACGGCGAGGCGCCGACGAGGCGCGCCATCTGCACCTCCGTCTTGATCTTGTTCGGCATGAGGTTGAGCAGCCCGATCTGCAACGGGCGAATGTCCTGCCGGATCGCCATCGTTTCGGTCATCACCCGGACACCCTCGTGAACGAGGGTTTCGAAGGCGGGGAGCGTATCGGGAATCTTGATGGGCATGTCTCAACTCGATCCAAAACAAAAACCGGCCGCAACGATGTCGCAACCGGTCCACGTAAGGGTCTTCCTCGCGCGGCCCTTTAGCGACTTGTTTAACGTGGCTGCAAGCCGGCCGGCCAAATCACCACGAGGCATTTAAATAGCCCCACTCCGCCCGCGAATCAATCCGCCACTCCTTGAGTCTACAAGGCCCGGATGCGGCGGGCATCCGGGCCTCGGTCAGAAATCCCGGTGAAGGGCTCAGTAGTAGCCGAACGAGAAGCTGTAGCCGTTGTGGCTGTTGTAGCCGTAGCCGCCGTAATGCTTCTTGTAGCCATGGTGCTTCTTATAGCCGTAGTGGCCACCATAGTGCTTCTTGTAACCGTAATGCTTCTTGTAGCCATGATGCTTGTGGCCATAGCCGTAGCTCTTGTAGCCGTAATAGCCGGCCTGAGACGGGGCGGCGAAGGATACGGCGGCGACAGCAGCGACGACGGCGGAAATGATGAACTTGCGCATGGGATTCTCCTGATCTCTTTCGGGTTGCAGGATGAGCGCTTCTCATCCAATGACCCGACTATCCCATGGCCTCGTCATCCGCGCTGTTTCGGATGGAACAGGGGCTTTGAGCCATGTTCAACCGTTGGAGGGTGCCGCATGGATCCTCGGCTCAAGGCCGAGGATGACGAAAGAGAGGGCAGCGCGTGTTTCGGGCCTGCTCAGCCCTCCAGTTCCTCCCGCAGCATTTCCAGCTCCAGCCATTCCTCTTCCATCTTCGTCAGCGCGGCGCGCAGCTTTTCCATCTCCGCGGCGAGCTTGTTGAAGGTGGCGGGGTCCCTGGTGAAGAGGTTGGGATCGGCCATCTTCGCCTCGCGGGCAGCGATGTCCTTTTCCGCCTTCTCCATCTCCTTCGGCAGGTTTTCCAGCGCGAATTTCTGCTTGTAGGAGAGTTTTGCCTTGGCCTTGCTATCGGAAGGAGCGGCAGCCGGCGCGGCTTCGGCAGCCTTCGCCTTCTCGGCCTTTTCCGCCTTGCGCTTTTCTTCGATCGCGCCGCGGCGCTGCGCCATCATGTCGGTATAGCCGCCGGCATATTCGATCCAGCGTCCGTCCGGATCGTCCGGGTCGGCCGGCGCGATGGTCGAGGTGACGGTGCGGTCCAGAAAGTCGCGGTCGTGGCTGACGAGCAGCACCGTGCCGGCAAAACCGGCGACGATTTCCTGCAACAGGTCCAGCGTCTCGATATCGAGGTCGTTGGTCGGTTCGTCGAGGATGAGCAGGTTCGTTGGACGCGACAGGATGCGCGCCAGCATCAGCCGGGCGCGCTCGCCGCCGGAGAGATTGCGGATCGGCGTGCGGGCCTGTTCCGGCTGGAAGAGGAATTCCTTCATATAGCCGGTGACATGGCGCTGCTCGCCGTTGACGAGCAGGTTTTCGCCGCGCCCGTCGGTGAGGTAATGGGCGAGCGTGTCGTCGAGGTTCAGGTCCTCACGGCGCTGGTCGAGCGTGGCGATCTCCAGATTGGTGCCGAGCTTGACCGTGCCGCTATCGGGCTCCAGCTGACCGGTCAGCATCTTCAAAAGCGTCGTCTTGCCGGCACCGTTCGGGCCGACGAGGCCGATGCAATCGCCCCGGTGCACGCGGATCGAGAAGGGCGCGACGATGGTGCGCTCGCCGTAGCTCTTGGTGATCTTGTCCGCCTCGATGACCAGCTTGCCGGATTCCTGCGCATCGGAGGCGCTGGCCTGCACGCTGCCCTGCGGGCCCTTGTGGCCGCGATAGCGCGAGCGCAGATCATGCAGCGCACCGAGGCGGCGCATGTTGCGCTTGCGGCGCGCCGTCACGCCGTAGCGCAGCCAGTGTTCCTCGCGCTCGATCGCCTTGCCGAGCTTGTGCTGTTCCAGCTCCTCGGCCTCCAGCACTTCGTCGCGCCAGGCTTCGAAATGGCCGAAGCCACGGTTGAGGCGGCGCGACTGGCCGCGATCGAGCCAGACGGTGGCGTTGGAGACCTTTTCGAGGAAACGACGGTCGTGCGAGATCACGACAAGCGCCGAGCGGGTCGATTGCAGCTCGCCTTCCAGCCATTCGATGGTCGGCAGGTCGAGATGGTTGGTCGGCTCGTCGAGCAGAAGGATATCCGGCTCCGGCGCCATGACGCGGGCAAGTGCGGCGCGGCGCGCCTCGCCGCCCGACAGCGACTTCGGGTCCTCCGTGCCGTCGAGGCCGAGATGTTCGAGCAGATAGGTCACGCGATAGGGGTCGTCGCTCGGGCCAAGGCCCGCTTCGGCATAGGCCGCGACCGTGTCGTACCCGTCGAAATCCGGGGCCTGGTGCAAGTAGCGGATGGTCGCGGAGGGATGGCGGAAGACCTCGCCCGATTGCGCTTCGGCAAGGCCGGCGGCGATCTTCATCAGCGTCGACTTGCCCGAGCCGTTGCGGCCGACAAGCGAGATGCGATCGCCGGGCTCCACCTGCAGGCTCGCGCCGGCAAGCAGCGGCGTGCCGCCGAAGCTCAGGAAGATATCGTCGAGTTTGAGAATGGGCGGTGCCAAGGGTCAGGCTCCTGAAAGGTCATAGGGCCGGGCGATGAGGATCGCGCGGCCGGAGGCAAGCGAAAGGCGGATCGGGCCTTCGGCGACATTGGAAATGGTGCGCGACGAGCCGAAGGGCAACGAGAAATCATTCAGCGGATAGCGCACATTGCCGATGAAGAGGCCCGACAGCGGCGAAAGGCCGAGGATCGAAAACAGGCTGCCCTTCGGCAGGTCGATCTCCCGGCTGCCCGGCAAGACCGGCCAGGCCTCCTCCTCGCCCGAGGTGAGCTTGATCGCATAGCCGTCCTCGGCGAGCGACACCGCATGAAGCAGGTGCATCAGCGCATGGTCGCTGCGCTCGCCACCGAGCGCGCCGACCAGAACGATGTCCTTCGCGCCGCGTTCGGCCGCTACGGACACGGCGATCGCCCCGTCCGTCTCGTTCTTGGCGACGGGATAGGGCTGGCGCTCGACGCCGGGCCAGGCGGCGATGAGATCGTCCGGCGTCGAATCGAAATCGCCGACCCAGATTTCCGGCGTGACGCCAAGCGTCGCGGCATGCCGCATGCCGCCATCGGCCGCCACGAAGCGCGCACCGACAATATCGGCCCGCACCCGCGGCGTCACCGCAAGCGCGCCGCCGAGAAGGACGACGAAGGTCTGGTCTATCGGGGCCGGTATGGTCATGGCTGATGCCCTTAGCGCATGTTCCGGTGAAAGGGAAAGAGTTTGGCGGCGGCGGACCGTGCGGGGCGCCGAATTGCAAACGCCTTCATCCACGCGGCGGCTTTGCCGCCCGTGGGTTTCAAAGAGCATTTCGGACGGGGCGCTGAGAGCTGCCTCGACTGAAATAATATAGGTGGCACCTTTCAGCACCCCGTTCAGCGGTTTTTGCCCGCGACTTGGGTCTCTCTGCAAAGGCCGGGATTGAGGATGTCGTTCGCCGGTTTCCGGGTGGGCACAGCGCCGTTTGACATCGCGACCGCACGCTCTGGCGATCCCGACGGAAGGTTTTGACCTTCCCGCGTGTCTCCACCCGGCGGACGATGCCGACGCATCCGCCAATTCCAGCCCCCTTGTGTACCGCACAGGCACATCCGGCGCGCCTTCTGGAGCATGAAACGACGGGATCGGTCCGACACCCCATCGCTTCCCCCATGTCGCCGGAGGGAGACCATTTTCCGCAGGCCCGGTGCGTGAGGTTCTGCGTCTTCGCCCCACACACCGCGCCGACCCCGCCTCGCTGCCACGCCTGGCAGTGTATCCGTGACGGGATGGGGGATTGTAGGCACAGGTTTGGCGGGCGGGGAAAATGTGATGCGGATGCGGGGATAAAGGGAGAGGCTTTGCCGTGTGGTTGTGGATCCTCGGGTCAAGCCCGAGCAACTGTGTTTTTTGTGTCAAGGGTTGAATGGTTTGTTGTCCCTTATGGCGGCATTGAGAGCGACAAGGAGACGGCGTGCGATGGCGATGATGACGAGCTTGGCTGGCTTGCCCCTGTCGCGCATGGCTTTGGAGACGGCCTGGAACGGGCCGGAGCGGCAGGCGGCGAGGGCTGCCATGTAGAGGGCATCGCGCACCCGCTTTCGTCCG